>JAPLFT010000140.1 GCA_026390535.1 Pseudomonadota bacterium | reverse complement strand
TTAATGTCTGGCTTTAGTTCCTTATTGATTAGTAAGCACACTATTTCTGTAGATATAGCAAAGTTTAGGACTGAGAACTTATCTGCTAATAAAGAGGGTAGACAAGTAGCATGGGTTAACTCCGCCTTTACCTACAGTAATAAGTTAAAGGATAGTTTTGTTAATTCTAAGGCTGATATAAGGCTCATAGAGGATATCGCTATACTTAACGAGAGATAAAGAGGCACTTATGTGCTACCAGGTATTAATTTAAACTCATGATTATTAGTCTTTCGATAAGCAGGCCTTTTCTTGTTCTTCACAGGAGTTATATTCTGGTAAGCATCCACAAGAAATAAGCTGAGTCTTACATTTTGGGCATACTTCCATGTCACACCGAACAAGGTGAAACCATCCCTTTTTTGTTAAGCAATCATGACAAAGGTGCGTAGCATAATCTTGTGGGTACGTATAAGGTGTGTGCAAATATTCATCACCATATCGTATTCTATCATATTTCGTACCATCCTTAAGGATAACCTTTGGGTATTCTTGAGCTTCCTCGACTCCGACTTTATTTTCCTTATGTGTAATCTCACCCTCAAAGCACGTGAATTCTTCTAGGAAATATTCATTTAGTATCTTTTCTTCTTCCCACAACTCCTTGTTGATATGCTGTTGCAAGTATTCTTCAACATCACAGTTGGTCTTCATAAAACAAATAAAAAACTCTTCAACAAAATTAAAAAGATTTGCATATTCCTGATAGGCTTCAGGAATTTTAAGCTCCACATCGTAGTGAATCATTTGATTTCTAAGCTTTTGTGCTGATGACAATCGTCCTCTATCTATATTTTTTAATGTACTGTCATCTATAAATCTTAATCGTTCAATAGCAGTTGAAAAAGATACTGTTTTTGAGTCTCTGGTTATCGGTTTAAATGTGTTTATATCATTATATAATAGCAGAGCATTTTCTGACCTAAGCCGTTCCTTGAGCAAGAGTTCTATTGCAACTGAGATGTTTATGAGTGCAAACTTCCATGAACGATTTTCGCCTGTTTTTTTAGCTTTAATAACAAACTCTAATGAACAGTTCAAATAATCAAATGCGTTTTGTAATAGATTAAACTTTAATGTATTTTGTACATCCATGACGATACTATTATTACAAAATATAATATTGATTGTCTATCATAACTGCTATCTATTATTGTAAAACCGTTAGGTATGAACTGTTTAAGTTGTTTAAATAGCTGCAAAACCATGCTAGATAATCCAAATGAGACTGCTTCTAGCGATACTACTTTCTCTATCGTTTCAATCCTGTTCCACGACGTACAATACCCATCATTCTAGCGTCTATTGTATTACCTGTGTAAGGGATGATAATGATGGCCACATTCATAGAGATATGGCTGCCAGAAAGGCCTTTATGGAGCAATCAGGCTACCCTGACGGTAGAGCAAGTTATGTTGTAGACCACATAGTTCCGTTGTATAAGGGTGGTAAAGATACACCTGAAAACATGCAGTGGCTCACCATAGAACAACACAAAGAAAAACATAGAGATTTATGACAGATGCTTACACCAGAAATTTTTTTTGAAACATCAGCACTTAGGCCAATATTAGATGATGAATTACTTACCCGTTCTTTGTTAAAGATAAAGGATATCGAATATCGTCTTATCATATCTAATATCTCGTTATGGGAACTTTTTTCCTATAAGAACACAGAGATAATAAAAAGAAGGATTAGTAATTTAATATTGCTATGGGAAAGTTTAGGGGACTGTAAGTTCTCAATTGCTACAGATTATAAGGGATGCGTTTGCAAAGAATTAGCAAAAAAGATAGAGAAAACACCTATCGTTTCATCTACCAGAAGAAGAAAATATAAACATGATTTGTATAACCTGTTAAATTCTACAATGATGTTTGATAAAGATGAAATAGCTAAATTTGAAGAAGACAAAAAGGAAATGTATGAGACAGATATATTGTTGCAACGAGAGGCCAAAAATATAGGTATACCAGAAGAGAAAAAATTACTAGAAGAAGCCAAAGAACTAAACTTATCAAAAGAAGAAATATTACAACAAAAGGCTATTGAGAGAGAAAAAATTCTATTGTTACATCTAAAAAAATATAAATCTTTATCTCCAGATTACTACCTTATAGATGATGTTATTGTAAACAACAGAGTCGCAGGATTAAATATGCCGACAAAAAAAGAGTTATTAAGTAACCTAGAAAGATATAAAATATTAAGAACATATTTAATGCTTTGTGAGATAAGGATGTATGGTAATTGTTTGTCGAGTACAAATGGCGACCCTATGGCTCAGCTTTTTAGAGTGAAAGAGGGTAATTGGAGAGACTTAAGGATATCTTGTAGTGCAGCATACTCAAAATATTTTGTAGTACAGGATAAGGACTGTAGAAGAATATGTAATACCCTCAAAGAAAGAGGCTGTATCGATTTCAGTAGTATTTCATTGGATGAATTTCAGCGCAAGTTTTTATAGATAATTAGACACTCCTGTGTTGCTGTGGTATAGCCATATTGTCACTGAATGGGAGGCTTCGAACTATGAAAAGTATCAAACTGTTTTGTTTGTTTATTTTAATTACAACAGTGTTTGCTTGTGGAGGAGGTAATAACGAACCCAGCCTTTCATTAGAAACGCAAAGTAATACTTATAATGTTCGAGATACTGGGCCTGCAGGTGGATTGATTTTCTATGTGGATAGTACACAAGAACATGGACTGGAAACAGCTCCAAACGACCAGAGTTCCGGGATAAGATGGCATAACGGGAGTTATACAACAACAGGTGCAAATGCAGTTGCTGTGGGTACCGGGCAGGCAAACACAACTACTATTGTTGCAAGTCAAGGAGCTGGAAGCTATGCCGCGTCGTTATGTGACAACTTAACAACTAGCAACGATGGAGTTCTCTACAGTGATTGGTTTCTACCATCATATGATGAACTACTGCGTATGCATTCAAACCTGTTTTTTGGCGCGACTCCTGTTGGTGGTTTTACTAATAATTACTATTGGACTTCATCTGAAATCGATGCAAACAGCTCTTTTATGTTATATTTTGGTTCTTCGTCGGGTAATATCGGTGATAAGGTTAGTACCTATCATGTGCGTTGCATCAGGGCTTTTTAATAATAACTTAATGATGGTGGGGCTAAAAGGAAGTAGAAAATTGTTTTAGAAAACATATTAATATTTAGTATAGAGGCTTGATTATTTATGGATAAAGAAAAAAGCATTGCTGAGAAAAACAAAGAGCTAGTTAAAGGTTTTATGAAGTTCTACAATTCCATGATGGACAGAATAGTAAAAAATGCTCCTAAAAATGAAGAATTAGCCTATATAGCCGCTTTACTTAAAACGACCATGCAACTAATTGAATACGAGTTCATGTCTTTGGCGGATAACTATAACCAGAAAAAAATATCTCAAAAAGAACTCCAGAATCAAACAAGTCTTCTTGAAAGTAAGTACGATAGCCGAATAAACCAAATAACACTCTTGTACTTTCAAACCAAAAATAGAGTGCTGAACAACAAAAAGAACTTACGACTTACTTGGTGGCTTGTTGCTGCAACGGTTGTTATGGCCGCTTCTTCAGCGGTTCAAGTTCTATCATTTTTTAATAAGTTATACAGATGACAGTTATCCTGTTATCCCACCTATCTTGTAGCTTATGTTGCCGGCATGGGGTAATACTCACACTCTTTTTTCATCGTACATATACCAATTTGTGTTGGCAAAAAGAAAGTTGTCTAGGAGGTTTTATGGACCGTTCTGTTTTATCAGCACTGATAGGATTAGTAGGAGTAATTATAGGTGCTGTTATTGCAAGCTGTGTCACTTATATTATGGAAAAATACAGAGAAAATAGAGATAACAAAAAAATAGAAATTAGCAACCTAATTAGTATTATTACAGAAATAAATATAGCTATAAAAGAATATGAATTAATAAGTTCAAGTGGAACTTATACAATAGGCGGACAACACAGAATGGCAGTTCAAAGCTTGTTCGACAGGAGTTGTATCGATATTGTGACACTCATTGAACTATATATCTCTGATAGTGATATTCAAGGGGAAGTTAAAACGAAGATAGATGCTGCTAATAAAGAATTAAATATACTTCAGTTGACAGAAGCTAAACAGACACTGTTTGGATATATTAGA
>JAPLFT010000145.1 GCA_026390535.1 Pseudomonadota bacterium | reverse complement strand
ATGTTCAAGGAAAAAGATGGTCCCGCCGCTAAGTCCGTCCTTTACTTTCTGGCGTTCTTCCATTTGCGTTTTTAACGATGAATCATAGTCTATTTGTCCAAGGTCCTTGATCTTTACCAAATTCATATTTTATGTATTGACCCCTATAAGATCTCTATTTCAATTGAGGTGTCATCAGCCTTTATAATCCGCACCTTCCCGTCTGGAAACCCCTTTGATATTATATTATTCTGTATAGTCTGCGATGAACCTCTTTTCTCTCCCTCAAATACCAATGAACCTTTTGATTGATATCTTTCAACTACATTGGTGTATCCCGGAATTTGTCTGCCGGTTAGGATGTCTCTGATCTTAAGATACTTTGTATAATCCTTGAGCCCCTTAAAAACTACCTGATAATTAGATGCCGTGCGTTTATCCCATTTACGGTTCAGTTGATAGACAAGACTGTCGGAAACAGTCTTACAGGCTCTGGCCCGGCTTATCGTCTTTGCTTCATCGTTAGTTAAAGCCTGACCGGTTTCCTGTGCTCTTTTTGCGGCTACTACTTTTCCGGTGTCCGTGGAAATTATCTGTACGGACAAATTCGTGTCACATGACGTTTGATTAAGTTCTTTTTTTCTTTTACACGATGTCCATACATAACCTGTAGAAACAAGGCCGGCATGAAAAACCTGTCCGAGTTTTATAATCTCGGGAGCTTTTAATTCCATATATCTATAAGAGTCCGGGACATTAGATGACAGTTCATTTGAATAAGGATCTATGAGACTGAAATTATACTGTGCAAGATATTTTGATAAAGCTTTTTCTATATCCGAAAATGATTTTTTAGTAACAAGTCCGCTTTTGCTTGCATCTCCCCACCAGTATTGTCCTTCGCCTTCCTGAGAAGTCCTTTCTACTATGAGGGGAAGTATTGTGGATATTTTATCTTCACTCAACGATAGACCGTTTTCTGCCATGTATTCCTTTATTGCAGCGGTATCAACCGTTACCTGTACTCTTACGTCCATGGAATCAACATCGGTGTTCTGTTTATTGTATATTACCTTGGAACTGGTTATAAAAGATGCCGCCTTTTTATATAGTTTTGCGAGTTTAAATTCATTGGTTTTGACGATTTGCTCACTGTAAAGATTAACTATGGTTGTTTTTACGGCAGATTCATATGCGTTGTTCAACGCATCGTTTTTGGCCTTACTTATGTAACCCTCTATCATTGCACTTCCATCAGCGATTATGGGTTCCACCGAGTATAAACTCACTCCAAACAGGGATAGAATAAATAACAGTATTAAACGTCTAAAGACCATTTTACAGTAACCTCCTTGCCAGCCATCTCTTTTATCTTGGAGCATGCAACGATACAATCGTCTATACATCCTGTACCGATGTCCATAGTTATAGAACCCTCATTGGGAAAAACTAATTCCATATTAAGAGGAACAAATCCAGAATTTTTGGGAAGCAGACTACAGATATTTCCAAGGGTATCTTTAGAAATCTTGTCGCCCCTTGTTTTTACATCTAATATAAAATCTTTCTCTTCCAATAATTTCACTTTTTCCACCATTATCTTATTTACCCCGGAATCATTAGAGAGTTTTCCAAAACACAAGACTGGCATGGATCCCATGCCGGGGACTTTTTGTATTTCCTTGTATGCATCCTTGAACGCTACAACCTCTATACTCCCGGTTTTATCTTCGATGGTATAAATACCCATCATGTATCCGGTTTTAGTGAGTATCTCTTTGCTCAGAGTCATGACTCCTGCCGTAATTATGTTGCTCTCCGGAGGAACATACTGAAGTGAATGTATGTCCGGTACACCGGAACATCGTAGAACACACTCATATGGATCAAGAGGATGACTGGAAATGTAAAATCCTATTACCTCTTTTTCATATTGTAACTGTTCCTGAGTATCCCAC
>JAPLFT010000217.1 GCA_026390535.1 Pseudomonadota bacterium | reverse complement strand
AAGATCTTTTTTCAGCATCCTTGAGACTACAGCCTCGCTCCTGCTAACTGATTCAAAATCATCCGTTGTTATCAAAAAATTAAGCCGTTCCGGTGCAGAATATATTACCAAGTCCTTAAATTTTTCCTGAACCTCTTTTTTTTTGATCAACATAGACTGGGTTTGGAACTGCAATTGGGATTCAAGGTTGGAAATTGCGTCCTGTGCGGATTTTATCGAGTTATTTATTGTATCAACTTTTTCCTGAAGCTGTCCCACTTCATACTCTATCTTGTTCAGTTCTCTTATTTGTTTGTATTGTCCATTTCCATACGGGGCTTCATATCCATGCAGTGTAGAAGCTGCCAGAAGAAAAGCGATTACAACACTACTCATCCTCTTCGCCTCTTGAGAAAGCCATAAAGTTTCCTGATGCTCCCAAGAACATTGCAAGACCATATATGATGAGTATCTGGATCGGCGTACCTGTTTTCCAAGTGTCAACAAAATTTCCTATCATATTCCGCATAAAATAACTAAGTCCAAAATAAAAAAGTATTCCTATCCCACCGCCTATAAAACCCAGGACAATCCCGGACAACACATATGGTTTTCTTATGTACCATTCCGTAGCGCCGCAGAAACGCATTATGCTTATTTCGGGTTTTCTGAGCACAACACCCAGCTTGGTTACATAAGAGATAAGCAACATACTCATAAAAAATATGAGGCCGGATACTATCAGCGCAACATATTCTATGCTGGATGTCAGTTTTTTGAGACTGTCAAACCAGGATGTGTTCACGGTAATCTCTTCAACTTCCGGGATCTTGCTAATTTCTTTTTTGATGCCATCTATGTCTTTTATGCCGACCCGTACCTCTATAATAGACGGAAGGACCGTTTCAGAAATGGTTATATTCTGGTCAGGAAATCTTTTTTTTATGAGTTCAGCGACTGCTATTGGTTCAATGTTTGTCACATTAATAACATTTTTTATTTTTTTGATCTGCTCTGCTATGATTTTTGGATCAGAGGTATCCGACGTAAAGACCATTATCCTGACTTCGTATGACCATTTTTTTTCTATGCTGTCCAGATTATATATGACTGAGCCGAATATACAGAGAATAAGTATAGTAACGGCTATGACGCCGCAAAAAAGCAGGGACGTCAGATGGTGTCTGAATATATCCGCAAGGCTTTCTCTAAAATTTTTCATAAACTAATCTATTAACTTCCCCTTTTCCAGTCTTACGACCCTTCCGCTGTGCATGCTTATGGACCTTTCATTATGTGTTGCAACAATAACGGTTCTGCCCCTTTTTGAGGCATTCTTGAATATGTCGAATATCTCCGTTGAGGCCAGCGGATCAAGGTTACCGGTAGGTTCATCCGCTATCAGTACCCACGGATCACCTATAAGTGCCCTGCATATGGATACCTTCTGCTGTTCACCGCCGGATAGTTGATAAGGATAAAGGTCCTTATACTTCCATAGATCAAATTCCTTCATTATTTTTTCTGCCATGTAATTGGGATCTGCTTCTTTGTTGTCCCATATAACGATAGGAAGAGCTACATTATCAAGTACCGTCCTGTTCCATAGCAACTTAAAATCCTGAAAAACTATTCCCAACTGACGCCTAAGATAGGCAAGTTTTCTGGCAGAAAGTTCTTCAACCGCCTGACCGCTTACAAGGATGCTGCCATGAGTGGGTTTTATATCCCCGTATATCAGTCTTAATAGTGTGGATTTTCCGGCACCCGAGCCCCCGGTAACAAGCAAAAAATCCGAACGGGAGACCTTGAGATTAACGCTGTTAAGCGCGAATAGCCTGGTACCATAGACTTTGGATACAGAGTCAAACTGAATCATGGATTAAGAATAAAGATAGATGCTGAAAACGTCAAGATAATAAACCGGGACAAATTATTTACTTTTGCACTGATTCAGTAACTCTACAGCCTGCATAGCGTCTTTGGCGTAGAATTTTGCACCTATTGAATTTGCAAAATCCTGGGTTACTACTGCTCCACCGACCATAACCGGGATATTATGAAGTCCGGCCTTTTTTAGTTCCTTTATGACTATTCCCATCTCTTCCATCGTTGTAGTCATCAATGCGCTTAGTCCTATAAAATCCGGATTTAACTCTTTTGCTTTTTTTACGATATCTTCCGCAGAGATGGATTTACCAAGGTCTATAACTTCAAATCCGTTGGTCTCCAAAAGTGTTATAACTATGTTTTTTCCTATATCGTGTATGTCTCCCTTCACTGTAGCCATAACCACTTTGGCCTTATACTCTATTTTTTGTCCGCCATCATGCGCCTTAAGTATTTCAAAAGCCTTCTTCATCGCCTGTGCGGACAACACAACCTGTGGAAGAAAATATCTTCCATCCTTAAAATATTTTCCAACTACCTCAATTGCAGGTATCATGGATTTAGTCGCTATATCCACCAGAGTTAAACCAAGGCCTGAAGCCGCCTTTGCCGCAACAACGGATATTGAATCATCACCGTCTATAATAGCCTGCCTCAATAGAGACATTGGATCCTGCGGTCTTTCCGATTTATCCCTTTCACCCTCAGGTTTTATGGATTTGGCATATTCATTAATGTATTCCACCGCAAAGGCATCATAACCATTTATTACATTCATCGTATCAAAAGATTTTTTCATATGTTCAGACGACGGATTCACTATAGCAAGGTTAAGGCCGGCATTGATGGCAAGGGTTAAAAACGTCTGATTCAGGTTTTCTCTTGCCGGAAGACCATAAGAAACATTGCTTACTCCCAGTATCGTAGAAAGGTGCAATTTATTTTTAACAAGCTCCAGGGTTTTTATGGTTTCCATAACCTCTTTTTGATTTGATGACAAAGAAAGTGTCAATGTATCAATAACAAGATTTTCCGGCTTTATTCCATGCGCTTTTGCCAGTTTCAGCATCCCGGATGCAAGAACAAATCTTTCACCAGCAGACATAGGAATTCCCTTTTCATTCATCGTAAGTCCTATAACCGCGGCTCCATATTTTGCGGCAAGTTTAAATATTTTTTCCGCCTTGTCCTTATCCGCTGTAGTGGAATTGATAAGAGCCTTTCCGCCATAAGCACGAAGAGCAGCCTCTATAGCTTCCACCTTGGATGAATCAACTACCAGTGGCGCCTCAAAAAGTGCAGACAACATCTGAAATGTTTTACTCATCAATTTAACCTGATCCACACCGGCGGCACCAAGATTCACGTCCAAAAGATGCGCACCATCATCTATTTGTTTTCTGGCATATTCTTTTACCAGTTCAAGGGTTCCGTGTTTGAGTTCATCTATCATGTCCTTTTTGTTGGTAGGATTTATTCTTTCCCCTATTATCGCTGTAGGAAGATTTTCACCGACACTCACGACTTTACTGAGTGAGGCAAGGTGAGTCCCCAATTTAACAGAGAGTTTTTTCTTCATCTTCTTTTTAGCAAGGGCTTTACTTATGGCTTTTATATAATCTGGAGTAGTACCGCAACAGCCCCCAAATATCCTAGCGCCTGCGGCTATCCACTGATCTATCTGGGATGTAAAATCCCCTATTTCAAAATGCGCGTAACCCGTACCGGCGTTGGCATTAACCACTATGGGCTTACTGGTGTATTCGCCTATTCTCTGTATAATGGGTGTTACATCTTTTGGGCCGACTGAGCAATTTACGCCGAGGAACAGCACATCGGTTGCATCAAATGTTACCGCAAAGGATTCAGGACTATTATTAAAAAGTGTTTTTGCGTTGGCATCAAAAGTAAGGCACACCCCTACCGGGACATTGCATATATCGCGGATGGCAATGTACGCAGCCTTTGCCTCGCGCATATCGCTCATAGTCTCTATCACAAAAAGGTCAACTCCCTCGTCGTAGATTATTTTTATCTGTTCCTTGTAAATATCTATAAGCTCTTCCATGGTGGCGTTACCCATAGGAGGCAGCAACCTACCTGTGGGACCAATACTGGATGCAACAAAACCTTTTTTACCGGATTGTTTAAGCGCTTTTTTTACACACTGGATGGCAACCCTGTTTATCTTTTCGAGTTCACCCTGCAAACCCCATTCCTCGAGTTTTGTCCTTGTGGCTCCAAAATTATTTGCAACAGTGTAATCAGAACCAGCCTCGTAGTATGAACGGTGTACTTTTACAAACGCATCAGGATCATTTAATAGAATATGATCAGGAGATATACCCTTTTTAAGTACCCCGGCGTTTATAAGTTCCGTACCGGTGGCACCATCAGAGACAAGGTAACCCTTTGTTTTTAGGTGCTTTATTATATCAACATGTTTATTAACGGAATTGCGTTTCATAATAATAACAAAATAAAGCTTTTTAACGATATAGTCAAGGAGCCCCCTTTATGTAATTATCAGGAGTCCCGGGAATAGTATCAGAAGTATTCCCAGTAGCAGCATCAAAATACCGCTGATAAGCTTGAATATCTTTCCGAATCTGTCTGTGAACTTCATGTGGCCCAGCGTAACGGCAAAGATTATAACAATGATGGCTAGCGGCACAACATACAGCACATTATAGAACGCTATATACAGGTATGTCTGAAGCGGCGGAAGGTTCTTTAAAGAAAGTATCCTGGTGTATATGGCAGGAAGCCCAACCGTGCATCCGAGTTCTATAAAATTAACGAACACGGCAAGCATTATGGTCCCTATGACGGCAAATATTTTATTCTTCTCATATATAATTGCGCGTGATTTCTTATAAAGTTTTGGTTTTGCGGATTTAGGTATCATTAAAGAAATACCCTTCTTAAAAAAGAACAATTCCTTTACATTCACAAGTCCCATTGTTACAGCGACTATTCCAAGAGCAATAGTTATAAATCTTGAGTAACCTATGACGAGGAATATGTTCACCCAGGCGGTCATAAAAAGAAAATAAACTACGCCGGAGGCAACAACAAAAGTAGTCCCAAGGAATATTATCTTTTTTCTGTCCTTTGCGTAGACCATAAGGCCCAGCAGGAACATCAACACCCACATAGCACAAGGATTAAGCCCATCCAGTAATCCTATATATACGGTGAACATGGGCAAAGAGATTGTACGGATATTTATTGTCCCCAGCAAAGGGACATCTATTTCTGAGGTTGCACAGGAATCTTTAATTCCCTTTAAACTCCTCACTTCTTTTATAATAGCATTACATGTTACCTTTTCATCAAACCCTACAAAATTCTTTCCGCCTATAAATATTGTGGGAACGCCCTGTGGTTTTACGCCGTATGAACCGGCAACTGATTCAAAAAACTTTATATTATTCTTGTTCTTTTTAACTTCATACTGAAGGACTATCAGTTCCGGATATTGTTTTTTAAGCTCTTCCAAAAACTCATGAGCTTTTTTGCAATGAGGACAATCATAAGCATAGAACAGGTAAAGGTATATCTTACCGTCCTTCATTTCCTTATATATCTGATCTGTCGGAGCTGCATCATGCTGCATCACGTTCTTTACTTCCTGCTCAGAGAAGAACCCGCCTTTCACGTTACACGGCGAATTACTATCGCCTACGCTGCAAAAGCCGGAGTCATCCTCGCCGGACTTATCTGCTGCATAAGCAGAAGCAGTCAAACCAATCAGCATCAAAGATATAAGAAATTTTTTCATTTGGGATTCCCCTTATTCGGTATCAAAAAAATAGACCGGTCCTTCCACAGGAGGCATAAATTCCGTTAAAGGAATAGAGTACGGCTCCATAGAACTCTCTGTATCAGACATGGATAATATATAAGTCAAGGATCTCTGGTAAAGCTGTACACCGCCGTAACTCAATATATCTCTGACATTGGGGGTCAGGTAATTGGGGTTTTCATCAACGCTGTATAATATAAGATCGTAATCGTTAAAAGCCTTTTTGTTTAAAGCTATGTTGTAATTTTCAGAGGAAAGTTTATTGATCTTCACAGAAAAACCCACAGGATAAAGTTGCCTTCTTAGCTCTTCAGCGACTAAAAGTTCTTCCGCCCTATCTGGGACCAGAATATTTATATTTATATACCCCTTTTTGTACCCTGCCTTGGGTTTATTCTTCTTATCCTTCAGATAATACATAACTTCTTCTCTGGCTTCTTTAGGACTATATTTTAAAAGATGAAATTTTTCAGGAAAAACAATGCTGGCATAAAGCGCCCGGCCGGAATTTATCATTGCAGTGGATCCCAGAGATTTTGAGATAGAAACCCTGTCCACAGAATTAAGCAAAGCCCTTTTTAAGTCCCTGGACTGAAAATTCTTTGAATACGGACTAAAAAGCAGATACTGATAGGAAAACATTAATCTCTTTGAGGTTTTGGCGATATCGTGATTTTTGTTGAGAGTATTAAAGAGCTCATAATCCATTGCTGTAGGACGCAGTACCAAAGACAAAAAACCTTTTTTTATCTGTTCCGACCACATAGCGGAAGGCAGGAATCTGAATATGAGCTGATCCAGCTTTGGATATTCTTTTTTCCAGTACGATTTATTCTTTGATAATATGATCTGGGATCTGCCCTCGTCCCTGTCCCATATCTTCCAATCCTGAAAATAAAACGGTCCGGTACCGACCGGATACTCTATTGCCCAGTTAATATTCCCCTCAAAATATCTTGCCCTTACTATGTAGCCGGTTTTTGCAAGTATCCTTTTGAATCTTTCGTATAGCCATTCCTTTGGAGAGATCACATCCGGCGTCTTATATTTGAGCGTGAATGTTACGCTATAATTATTTGGAGCGACGCAATTTTCCATTATGTCAAAATAAGAAGAGAGTGTCTTTGATGTTTTGAGTCTGTTTATGGAAAATGCGACATCTCTGGAAGTGAGTTCAACCCCGTCATGGAAAAAGACGCCCGGTCTTATTCTGCAATTCATTATTATCTTTACATTGTTCTCAATATCCTCGTTGTAAGATGAGATATTACAGGATTCCGCAAGACTTTCTTTTACGTTGCCTTTTTCATCAAACTCGTAAAGTGTGTCGTATATCTGTCTTCTTATATCGTCCAGGTGGGGAAATGTTTTTTCGTGCGGTTCAAGCTGCCACATGGATACTATATCCCTGGAACCGGTGGACACAACGATCCTGCCCCAGGGATGGGCTAAATTACCGAGTAAAGAGACTAAAAGGAAAAAGTTAAAAACCATATCTTCCTATTCTTCCACACCTTGCCTTATCTCTCTTAA
>JAPLFT010000242.1 GCA_026390535.1 Pseudomonadota bacterium | reverse complement strand
TCGGATAATTTTTTTGGGCAAGTTACTTAAACATGGAGAGGCTGATGTCTCACAAATTAGGTTAATTGTTAAAGGGAAAATAAGATGGTTACTACAAGGAGAAAGAGAACCATGCGAGGTAATCGGCAATATTTATGATTTGAAATCAAAGGTATGGCATAACGATAGGCGAGATATTCATGTATGGATAGACAAACACAATAAGTATTCAACTACAGGAGCGATGGACTTATTTAATAGAAAGATAAAGAAAGAAAATGAAGATGTAATAGGAAGCTTGAAACATAAGCTATGGGATCAACTACCACTTTTCATTAGACCATTTCTATATTTTCTGTATAGATATCTGATACGATTAGGTTTTCTAGATGGAGTTGGTGGTTTTGTTTATGCTTTCTTGCAAGCCTTTTGGTTTAGATTACTTATTGACGCAAAATACTATGAGATGAGATTAAACTATCGAAAAGAACTATCAAATAAAAGAAATTGTTGAATCAAATTTTATTGGGTGTTAAATATGCAATTGATAAGAAAAATTCATACGATCTTTTCACTTTTGGAGCATTTCGGTTCACTCAAAGCTTTTATTACTTGGCCAAAATTCTCATTAACATCCTATCTCATGGTTTCAGGTTTAGCTAAACAGGGAATATTACCCAAAACCGTTTTGGATGTTGGGGCAAACGTAGGTCAGTTCGCTGTTGCATCAGCAAAGATATTCCCACATGTTCAGATCTATTCCTTTGAGCCGTTGCCTGAATGTTACAAGAAACTACAAAAAAATGCAGTAGATTCTGGTAACATTAAAGTTTACCCACTTGCTTTGGGAGATTGTGAAAATGAGCTAAATTTCCACGTAAATTCTTATAATCTTTCAAGTTCCATTCTCCCGTTAGGCAAATCACATCTTGAGGCATTTCCAAAGGTAAAGGAAACAGATACGATCTTGGTTAAAGTCACAACGTTAGATCGGGTTTTTACAGATATTGAATTGCACTCTCCTGTTTTGCTCAAATTGGATGTTCAAGGCTATGAAGCTAACGTGATTAGAGGTGGAGTAGATACCTTGAGAAGAATTGATTATGTAGTTATCGAAGTTTCTTTTAAACAAATGTACGAAGGAGAGTTACTTTTTAATGATATTACGCAAATGATGAAAGAGCATGGATTTCAATTCAACCGCCCCTTATGCTGGCTTTCTATGGATAGGACTGATGAGATAATACAAATGGATGCTTTGTATACACGAGAACTTAAGTGACAAATATATAACTATTCAGTATGCATTACATTATTTGAGGATATGATCAAATGCGTATTTTATTACATGATTATGGTGGATATCACTTTTCGTTTGAGTTAGGCAAAGCATTAAGTCAACGTTCTTACGAAGTAATGTATTTATATACTGACTCCTGTGGAAGACCAAAAGAAAGGTTCAAACCATCTAAGACTGAATCTCTTTGTATAATGAATGTAAACGGAGACTACGTGCAAAAAGACAAATTCTTTATAAGATACAAGCAAGAGTTAGACTACGGAACTGAAGCAGTCAAGATTCTATCAGAGTGGTCTCCAGATTTAGTTATATCGGCAAATACACCCTTGTTGGCTCAAATAAAAATTATTAAATGGGCAAAATCAAAGAATATTCCATTTGTGTTTTGGATGCAAGATATACTCAGTGTTGCTGTTAGAGCGATATTGAGAGAACGTTTGGGATCCATTGGTTTTCCTGTATATCTATATTTCAATTGGTTAGAGCGAAATGCCTTGCTTGATTCCTCTAATATTGTGGTTATATCGGAAGATTTTGCCAGCATTCTTGAAAAGTGGGGAATCAAAAAAGAGAATGTAACAGTAATCAGTAATTGGGCTCCAATAGAAGAAATAAATGTAATAGAAAAGGTAAATGATTTTTCTCTGAAGCATGATATTGCTAATAAGTTTGTAGTTCTCTATTCAGGAACAATGGGCATGAAACATGACCCAGATAAAATACTAGCAATTTCAGAAGGGCTTAGTTATGACAAAGATATTGTTCTTTTGATTATTTCAGAGGGAGTTTGTGTAGAATATCTAAGAAAATCAGCTTTAGATAAGGGCTTAGGCAATCTTGTTATTTTGCCATTTCAACCTTATGATGTTTATTCCCAGACACTTGCTTCAGCGGATGTTTTACTCGATATTCTAAAACCTTCAGCTAGTATATACAGTGTACCATCTAGGGTTTGGTCAGGATTCTGTGCAGGAAGACCATCCATACTCGTTATGCCAAAGACCAATCTTGTCGCTCGAATTGCTGAAAATATTGGTGCAGGATTTGTGGTATCAGATAATTCCGTAGAGCAAATAATAGATCGCATAAGATGGATGAAATCAAATCCTTATGATTGTGTTCGCATGGGGCAGAATGCAAGAACCTATGCTGAAAAATACTTCTGTTTAGATAAGATTGTTGATCGATTTGAGGTTGTTTTTGAGAAAGCTTTCAAAAGACAAAATTTAATTTAGATCATACGAATTGTATTTCTTGTATCAATCTTTGTAAAATGTCGAATATTATTAGTACTTTTGGTAACAGTCATTTAGCAGAGAGGTTTGTAGATGTTATCCGACAGATGTTTTGATGTGATAGATGCACCAACTTATACCAAAGCATTAATCTGGTTTTTAATAGGAAACCAGAGAAAAAAATTAATATTACTATTATTAGATTTTCTTGGTATATCATGTACCTTTTTTCTATCATATTTTTTATCAAATTATTTTTTTTCAGTTAGTATCCAAAGAGAGTTATATATTTCTGTATTTCTATCATCTGTCTTCTTTATGGTTATAGGCTTATATCTGCTTAATGCTTATAAACCTATTGAAAACAGAAGAGCTGAAACTGAGTTGGCAATAATAACTAAAAGTATAACTTTTGCTTTTCTTCTGACTTTTGCTGTGCATTTCATATTCTTTAAAAACATAGCTTTGTCTCGCTACATTATGATTCTTTGGTGGTTTGGTTCTATATTTACTTTGATTTTCTTTCGTTTCAGTATAAGAGAGTTATACAAAACCCTTTGGAGGAAAGGATATCTGAGAGAAAAAGTATTGCTTGTTGGAAGCAATGATAATGTGGATATTATCAGAGAGCAGATAGTAATCCAACGTCATGATAGATTTAATTTCTTTTCCACCTGGACAGAAGGATATAATGATGAATTTAGTAAAAGGCTTAAGGAGCTTAATATAGAGAAAGTGATGATAGTGCCTCATGGTTTTGGTTATGATGAGGTATCAAAAATGTCAAATCATTGCAGGCTGAACGGAATTGCTGTAAATATTGTGTCTGATGAATTCAGTATATCGAATCAAGAGATAAGTGTAGATGAATTCACTGGTTGTTTGACTTTATCGCCTTCTAATAGTTCTCCATTTAGTCGTATATTAAATAGATTTACCAAGAGAGTAATGGATATCTTTATCTCTATTTTTACCATCCCAACAGTATTCCTTTTTTATGCTTTTATTGGTATTGCTAATAAAATGGAAGACGGCGGACCTGTTATATATCGCAGGAAAGTTGTTGGGAAGAATGGAAAAGAATTCGATGCCTTTAAGTTCCGATCCATGCTTGTGAATGCTGATAATATACTTGAGAAAAATCCTGAGTTGAAAAAAGAATTTGAAAAGAATTACAAGCTCGAAAATGATCCTCGCTTAACAAAAGTTGGAGCACTGATTAGAAGGTTGAGTATTGACGAATTGCCGCAAATATTAAATGTCTTTTCGGGGCAGATGAGCATCGTTGGACCAAGGATGAAAGTCAAAGAAGAAATAGAAAAATATTATGGAGGTTTAAAACAAAAGCTTCTTACCGTTAAACCGGGTC
>JAPLFT010000166.1 GCA_026390535.1 Pseudomonadota bacterium | reverse complement strand
ATGATCCGTACTATATTCCTTAAAATGGAAGATGCCGGAAATATCCTGTCTATTTTTGAGGTATTATAAGATACAAAACCTACGGCTATTCTTGCCGCAACTATTGTAATAAGCAGAATGACTATTGTATCAAATCCCTTGTGAACGAATGTCATTATGTATGGATTGAAATTTTCATTTCTTATCGCCGCATAGACACCTATGAGTATAAATACGGTCTTGGATATACCCCTGAGTGAATCTACTATTACATCGTCGCCTTTCCATTCCGTTTTTGCGGACCATATCCTTAATCTGTACATCACTATCTTTTCGAATAGATAACCTAACACAAAACTTGCAAAAATAATTATGACAGGTAAAATGTACATATGGAAACTTGTGTTATCCATGGGTTTCCTCCTTTGGGGTCTTAGTGGGGTATTATAAGTGAAAAAATCCAGATCTGGCAATCTTCATTTTATCAAATTTGATATAGGTGTATTGAAAATGAGGCTTTTACTATTGATCTCCTTTCTTTCTTTGAGTGTTTTTGGCACTGAAAAATATCCTCCGATGAAGGATGAGGTCAAGAACATAGAGGACATGATCAATAAACTTGAGAGTGATGTTGAACCTGCATCGTCGACACAAGCTGTCGTTCCTGCGGCTGTTTCACAACCGGTTAAAAATCCGCAGCCGGTGAAAACGGTTGATGTCCCATCTGTCCCGGCGGATCAGGATGAAATTAAAAGTTATGTGGATGAGAAGCCTGGGAAAAAATACAACAAGCAGGCTAAAATCATACAGAGTCTTTCCGGTTCATCGGTATATGAATCCGGTACCAGAAATATACCAACGGACCGCAATGATGTTTATTACTTTGCATATATGCCGCCAATTGATACTGAAGGTTTTAATAAAGAGGGTGTTTATGACGGAAAGTTCGGTCATATTGTGTTTACCGCATGTGGAGATTACGTTATTTACTACCGAGCTTCTCAAACCAGAAATACATGGGGCGCTGATGTTCAATTTGGAGGACAGTTTGATATTAGTCCTTTTGCGCTTGCGATATTGTTAGACGGAAGTGTCAGAGGAGCAAATACCAAAGGCGCTAAGCTTTATGGTTTGGGACCAAGATTGAGAGCATCTTATCGTGCTAATTCCTGGATATTCCCGTTCCTGGAAGGAGGCGTTGAATTTGCAAAATTGGAAAATATGGATAATTGGGTCTCCCCTTTTACCGTTATCGGTGGCGGGGTTATGTTTAGGTTCGGAAAAGTGGATAGAAAATCGGAAATTAGTCTTCATAGAGATTACGGTGTTGCGCAGATGCTTCTTATAATAGCTATAGATGTCGTAACATCTCCTCAGAGTAATATTAATACTCCGAGTAATGTTCTTGCAAAGGCAGGAGTCTCATTCGAATTTTTTTAGTCTGAACCAGAGTGTGCTCCATTCCTCTATTTGAATTTTTTTAAATAATCTTAAACCGGCTACTTCTGAGAATTCGTCGATAATCCTTTTTTCTTCTTTTTCAAGTATCCCAGAAAGGATCAGATCCGCTCCTTCTCTTAACATGTCTGTAATGTTCTTCTTATTGGTTATAAGAACGTCCGGAGTTATATTAGCCAGGATTATGTCATAATAATTATTGTCTATAAGTTCTTCCAGGTTTGTGTCTTCAGCATTTATTCCGCATTTTATATTATTTGCCAGAATATTCTCTTTTGCGGTGTCAACGGCCTCTATGTCATTATCTATGGCAAGAATATTCTTTATTCCCATTTTATAAGCTGCTATTGAAAGAATTCCACTACCTGTGCCTGCATCAAGCATACGCAGGGCCCCGATGTTTTCTTTGCTTTGTTTTCTGATCTCAATTATATCTTCGAGTAATATTATTATACCTCTTGTAGTTTCGTGTAATCCGGTACCAAAAGCCATACCGGGATCAATCATGACAACAATATCTTCTGTCTCTGGTATGTATTCTTCCCAACTTGGTTTTACGACGATGTGTTTTCCTATCTTTTGGGGTTTAAAATATTTTTTCCATTCTATCTCTGTGGCCGGATCATAATCAAAATCCATGATTTCCAGCTCATGATCCACATTATTCAGATTTTTGTTAATAAGTTCTTTTATGTATTTATCGGAGATATTCTTGTCGTAGGATATATATGCATTTATACAGACATGCCCCGATCCCATATCGGTTTCTTCTATCCCGTCCGGATTTAAGAGGTAGCCGATTATGCCTGCGACAGTTTCTGCGTGGTCCCGGTCGGTTGTAATTTTTAGGTTTTTATATTTTTTGTTCATAATATATCCGGAATAGGCACTGTATAATAACTGTTTGTGTTTTGCCAATTGAAATGGTAAAAATAATTCTATGATGTCAAAACTGGTCGGTAATTTCATTAAAAAACGCAGGTCTGTTTTAAAGCTGACGCAGAAACAGCTCTCTGATTCCCTTGGTTTTAAAACATCACAATTCATATCCAATCTGGAGAGAGGAATTGCGGAAATCCCGCCGTCAAGGATAAAGGATTTTGCAGAAGTACTACAAATGGATAATAATGAATTTACCAATCTTGTTTCTGAATCATTGAAGAGAAAAATACTGAAAAAAACCGATATCGCAGAGGGAGAAAAGGACCCTTTTGTAGATAAATTTCTTTCCGCATGGAGTGTGGCCAGCGATGAGGATAAAAACCTTATAAAAACACTGATCTCCAAGGTGCTCGATATAGAGTAAGATAAATAACAGATAGAACTTATGATTATATTTTTAAATATGCTTTTTTTGATGTCAGGGCTTAATGCGGAATGCATAATCAAGAATGATGTTGAGCTTAGGAATGCACCAAATAAACATGCTGCCGTTACATGGAAGGTCCGTAAATATTTTCCGGTAAAAAAATTGAAGGAGACTAACTACTGGATGAGAGTCGTTGATCTGGAAGGCGACAAGCACTGGGTTCAAAAAATGTATCTTACAAATAAATATCACTGTGTGATAGTAAAGGTAAGTGAGTCTAGATTAAAGAAAGAACCGGACTCCAAATCTGAAGTTAAATACAAAGAATCGGCTCTAAAATATGAGACCTTCAGATTCGTGAGTGCCAAAAAAGGATGGATTCAGATCAAGGACGTATACGGAGATATAGGCTGGATCCCTTATGAAGATGTCTGGATGGATTAAATAATGCCTATAGTTTGTGTTGCGGGAGCCGGATTAGCGGGAACAGAACTGTCTTATCAACTGGCAATGCGCGGTATAGATATTGTCCTGTATGAACCGCGGCTTTCTGGAAAGTATTTTGATAATGT
>JAPLFT010000263.1 GCA_026390535.1 Pseudomonadota bacterium | reverse complement strand
AGCATGACATGATTGTCACAGACAATGCAGAAAACGGAAGGAATATAAAACTAGAGACTATGGGAGCCCAAATTGAATCATGCCTAAAAGAGGGTAAGCCTATGATCGAAACAATGCAAGAACTAAAAATTAGACCGCAATTAGCATGGGCTGTTTATTTACATGGACGAGAGAATTTAGGAGTATATAGCTATTTCTCAAATCTGAAGTAACATAGCCTTTCTAAAAGAAAATTCCTGATTCATCCGCAACTTAGGATTCATGAGTAAATAACTTTCCCCTTTAGATAGAGAAAAAGTAGGTTGGGTTGAGGAACGAAACCCAACGTTCAAGTATTAAATAAAATTATTAAATTCGCAATCCTAAGTAAAAAGCTTTTTGTTTTGAATACCCGTCACGCGTCACTTTTCTTTGAATTAAATCCGCGTCATCCTCGTTCTATTTCCTAAAATTCATTTTATTCCATGTTCCAGCTTATAATTTGCCCAGTTGTCTTTGAGCCACTTGAATTCCTTAAAGTCTTTGCGTAAGAGAAAAGGATTAGTTTCTCGTTCATTTCCGATGGTTGACGTTGGTGCAACTCCATAGTCATGTCCGGGATAAACCTCGATTGAGTCATCTAATTTCTTGAGTTTATTGAGTAAGCTATCGTATTCATTTCTCGCAAATTCGTCTGTATGAGTTCCGCCAACTTTTCCGACAAAAAGAGTATCGCCTGTTAAAAGCTTGTTTTCTACAAGTATACAGATTGCATCAAGAGTATGACCCGGTGTATAGATAATCTTCAATTCAAGTTCACCCAATTTTATAATGTCACCGTCGTCAACGAGAACATCGGCTTTATCAGGCGCCATCTTGTGCATAACTATTTTGGCATCGGTTCGTTCTTTAAGTTCAGCATTGCCATAGGTATGATCACCATGATCATGAGTGCTAATTATGTATTCGATCTTCAACTTATGTTGAGACGCAATAATGATAAACTCTTCAGGTAAATATGATACATCAACGACTACCGCTTGTTTAGTATATTCATCCCCGATCAGATAACCGAAATTTCTATCTCCGCCTGCACGAATTTGTTGGAATATCAATTATGATTCCTCCTTCTTTATTTCTTTAGTTGTCCCCATGTTTCTATAAGCCGATCTTGTGGATTCACCAATTCACCACCATTAGCAAGTTCAGATAATGCTGCCACAACTAATTGCGTTATCCTTGCGATAAATTCTATATTAAGATTCTCTATTGTGTCTGATATAGTATGCCAACCCCAATCATTCATTGCTTTATCCATATCATCCTTGCCAGTTTCGTTGATCCAGACTGCACTGAAGCCATTATCACGAAATGACAGATGGTCAGCTTCAAAATCCTTGAGAGGCGTATCATCTATGCCAATATCAATATCGTAGTCCTTTTTTGCATCAGTTATAGCTTTGAGTAGCCATTTTGAGTTTTTGTCTGTATCTATGGATACGTCCATTGCGTCTTTTTCATAACCGATTGTATCCATATTCAGAACACCTGCGATTTTTTCTTTTGTGGAATCATCTTACTCAGAATTCTAGCGGATTCGAGAACACACGAAACACCAGATGCGTTATCATTTGCCCCTGGAGCCTTCATAGTTTTCCATTTACTGAACCAGTCACGGGAATTGAAGGCGCAAGAATCATAATGTGCGCAGATGATATATAAAGAGTCATTTTTGGCATCTGTTCCATGCAAAGTTGCTACAATATTTCTGACTTCATAAGTGCCTCCACCATGTAAAGCGACTCGTCCTCGTGGATCAAAGCCAGTCGAAAGGATGAATGGGTCGTATTCTACGTCTAACCCATAGCTTTTGAATTTTTCGTATATATACTCAGCAGAATTGTCAAATGCCGAATCAGAGGGATTATTTGTATTTTTCACACGAAGCGCAAATCTGCTTTCATAAGCAATATCTGGTTGGTCAAGTTTAACGTTTTTTTGTAAGTCGTAGATCGTTGACTTTATTTCTTTAGGACTTACAGAGTCAATGAGAGTTTTTGTGCTTGTTGCATTTGCGAAAGTAGTTTGGTATATGATGAAAACCAGCGCCAAGTTTAATGAGACTATTAAATACTTTCGCATCTTAATATCCTGATTTTAGGCATGGTTCATAGTCAAGGTTACATTTTTTTATCACGAATGTCACGAATAA
>JAPLFT010000247.1 GCA_026390535.1 Pseudomonadota bacterium | reverse complement strand
TTCGAATCTTAAAATCTTTTAATCGTTATTCATCCTTAGTTTGGTTGTATACTCTATATTTATGTTATGGATATTATGTTGGGTCTCGTTCCTCGACTCAACCTACCAACCAAATAATATTTTCATAATGTCCAATTTTCAACATGAAGCCCATCTATACGAGCAAAATGTTTTATATTTCCGGTTGCAATACCCATCCCGTTTGCAATTGCGATACCTGCAATAAGTATATCTACCTCTCCGATTAATTCGCCACACTTACGTAAATCAGCATAAATAGTAGCTGCGCAATCCAATGATTTGCGATCAAGAGATAAAATATCACAATTTTGGCAGAAAGATTCAAATATATTCAGTTGTTGGTAAGTTCCGCTTATCTTATATCCCCTGATAATTTCATACCAAGTAAGTTCTGTTAAAGAAAGCCTATCAAAAGTGGCAATGTAATCAAGGGCATGACTTGTAACTATCCTATTTCCACGTTGAATTAGCAAAACAATATCTGTATCTATTAAAACCTGATCTTTCATTTCAAGCCAGTCCTATCAGGAAAAAAAGAATTTGCGTCTAGTCGTGAACTTTCTATTAGTGAAATTTGCTCTTCAGAAAGACCTTCAAAGCTTTTCCTTGCTAACTCAAGAATTTCTTCCGCCTTTTTCCTTCGTTCTTTTTCTGGTTCAATAGTTATGCGCACTTTTGTATTTTCTTTTATATTAAGCGGCTCCAAAGGTTTCAAAACCCCGTTTTTATAAATTGCATCTATAATTTGAGCCATAATTCTCACGTCCTTTCGCTGATCTTGAGTTTTTTAATCTTATATTATCTATTATACTGTTGTATACTCTAATCGTCAAGTTGCTTTTTGGAAGGATTTGACAAACAACCGTAGGCATTATGAAAGAATACAAGGCTATCATATCGGCATTGGATTTATGACAAACCCAACACTATGCTACGGATATTATGTTGGGTCTCGTTCCTCAACCAAGCCTACCAATTTCTATTGCTCTTCTATTGGAGGTGGCGGATCCCATATTGCATTGTCATCCAAGTCAATCCGTCTTGCTTCTTCTATTGTAGTTGCCACCATATTTGCTACGTTTCTCCATTCACCATTTTCTTTCATAAGTGACCTTATATCAAATGGATGTTTTATACCGTCATAGATTCTATCTATACCTGGAGTTTGAGAAATTACAACGGCTTTCGATCCATTGGAGTATACTTCGACTATCTCAGCATCAAGCCATTTTTCATTCTTCTCTTCACCAAATTCTGATCTTGCTATCATCTCACGATCCCTACTTAGTGAAACTCTTATCCAGTCTTCACGACTACTTCCTTGAGCCAATACACGGCACATCGTTGCCCAAGCCGATTCGGGTGTGGACAAGTCAAATTCAGGAAAATCCCTTACTGTTTTGAGCTTTTTAGTTTCTTCTGTTGGAATGCTTTCCCCCGTTTTCACTCCTGACTTGGTTAAGTTTATCTCATCACTAGAATTTTTCTCAAGTGAATCCAAATATGAGATGGCTTTATCTATCTGTTCGATCTTTTGCTTTTCTGACAATTTACTTAGACTGTCTTTCTTGTCAGATGGTTGATTATTATGGTTTGTTGCAACTTTTCCTTGATCTACTTGATTGATACCAATAGAATCCTGTGCTTTTATATTCGGTTCTTGATAATACCACACAACAACGCCTGTTCCACCTAATATTAATACAGCTGCTATCCCAATGGTCAATATCTTGGCTTTTGCACTGATCTTCATGATTTTCACTCCTCCTACAAATATTTTCTTTGCCATATCCTGCCATGATAATGCCAATACACCCGACAGCAATTTTATCTTCTCTCTGACGTGCTGTCTTGCTCTAAACAAACGCATAGCAAGAACACTGTGAGATAATCCATGCTTGGCTTCCAGATCGTCATAAGAAACATCATCAAGATAGCGTTCCTTCAAAAGCTGGCTTTCTGATTTTGGTAACTCATCAATCGCTTTAATCACCTTTGCCAGCGTTTCCCGTAAGATCAGCACTTCATCAGCTAATGGCGTTTCGCAGATTATATTTTCATCAAGCTGAATATAGGTTTTTTCTTTGCGAAGCCAATCTTGGCATTGATGTCTAGCGATCTGCTGTAACCATATA
>JAPLFT010000158.1 GCA_026390535.1 Pseudomonadota bacterium | reverse complement strand
AACAGGCAAAAACCTGTAAGCCGAATAGGGGGCATGAAGCCCTTGTTGAACTTGAACAGATGTTCCCGGATAATTTTTTACTTATAACGCAGAATGTGGATGATCTTCATGAAAGGGCCGGAACAAAGAATCTTCTTCACATGCATGGAGAGATATTCAAGGCAAGATGTATGGAATGTCACAACGTCTTTGAGTGGTACGAGGATCTTTTTGCCGAGCACAGATGTGTTCACTGCAATGGTCAGATGAGACCGCACATCGTTTGGTTTAATGAAATGCCCTTGTACATGGATGAAATTATCTTTGAACTTAACCGGTGTGATCTTTTTATATCTATCGGTACCAGCGGTCTTGTATACCCGGCCGCCGGATTCTGTCAATTAGCATCGGGAAAAGGTGCTCATACTGTAGAGATAAACATTAATAGAACAGGTAACATGTTCAGCTCCGTTATAGAGGGGCCTGCGACAAAAGCAACAGATGAACTCCTGTCTATTATAAAAAGCAGTTATTTAAATTAGCACTTATGAAAAGAGTCTTAATAATATTCTGTTTGATGTTAGTTCCTTCCATGGGTTTTGCTATTAGCATCGTAGGCGGACAGGGTTATGGAACTTTTAGGCTGTCAGGCGCCGGATCTACCAGTTTGGCCAGTATTATGACCGTTGGTGTAAAGTTTAATAAATATATTGAGCTCAAATATCTAAGCCTGGATACTTCATTCAGGATGCCTGTGCTTCCATTCAGAATATATGATGTGAATTATAATAACCATGTGATGCCTAACGGCGATACCAATTATATTTATTATGATTCAGATGTTTTTGGTTTATCTTTATCGCTACCTTTTACGGAAAATATCGGGATATCCGCCATGTATGGTCTTGGAAGAGCCAAAATATATAGTTTCACTAAAACCCCCGGTATAGATGATCCCACTGCCGTTTTGCACAGGGGATTAGTACAAGTTTTTAATTCGGATGTTCATATAAACATCCCTATCTGGGATCCAATAGTGCTTACACCTGCAATAGGAACTATGATGTATTTTCTGGATTCTAAAAGCGGTTATTCAAATGCAATGTCATGGTACTTTATGGTATCAGCTTCTTACGTTTTTAATAAGGACGATAATAAGGAGGAGAAAAAATAATGAGAACAGTAATTAAAATATTACTAATATTCATAATGGTGAGTATCGCGAGTACTCTGTTGATAAATTATTTTGATATAAAATTTGGTACAATTGATTATTGGAATGTCCATGGATTTTGGTTCCTTGTATTTATATCGTTTTTTCCACGTCTTACTTTATTTTTTTCCAGTGTGCCTTTTGGCGGATTGTTCTGGTGGCTTGGGTTCATTTTTGCCCCAAGATTATTGGTCGCCATATTGGCCACGGTTGGTTATTGGAATACCAATAAGTTTTTAGTAATAGCATCGTGGCTTATCGCCATAGGCGGAGAAAGCTCAGAAAAATATTATATACACCGCGGAACCTTTAAACGTAAAAGGCCGGTTATAGGTGATAATGTGATTGACGCTGAATACTACGAAGTTAAAAAATAAAACGATATAACAATATTATTTGTTCCAGTTATCTACAATGTCCTTTATTACCTGAGAATCCGCTTTTCCCTTTAACAGCGGCATTACTGTCCTCATATTTACTTCTTCAGGCTTTACGTTCTTTTTTATGAAGTCCACGACTTCGTCTTTTGTCATGAGTTTTGGAAGGAATTCTTCGACTATCTTTATCTCTTCCCGTAATTCCACTTTTTTATCTTCAGGGAACATATCAAGGGCTTTAATCAATTTTTTATGATATGCAAAACAAACTTCTTCTTCCGTCCTTTTTTTCCCGCCGGATTTTTCCTCGTTTTTTAGCTCAGACATGAGCATCCTTATAACAGAAAGTCTTTTTGCGTTCTTGTCTTTCATGGCTGATATCATCTGGTCATGAAGGGTCTTGGCTATACTCAAAATAATTACCTCCAAAATGTACTATAACGGCATAATACCACAAGAAAGCCTTTATTATAAGGGTTTTAGGGTATAAATGAGTTTAAAATGGTTATACTGTAAATTCAAATAATTATTTGACAAAGTTGATTGAATGTTTTAATTAAGGGTTATGACTAAAATAAAACATGATGATCATGAAAGCACAAGAAACCTTTTAATAAACAAGTCAACGACGTTGTTTGCACAAAAGGGTTTTGAGGGGACGACCATAAAGGATATCTCCGATGCTACGGGTGTGAACGTCAGCCTAGTAAGCTATCATTTTGGCGGCAAAGAAGGTCTGTTCTATACCTGTATAGAACAATTTGGAAAATCCAGATTGGCAGTTGTTGAAAGGATCCTTATTTCACCAAGATCAAAAGAGGAGTTTGAGGTAAGGCTTCAGATGTTTGTAGATGAACTTATTGATGTTCATATGGATCAACCGGATCTTACAGCTTTATTAC
>JAPLFT010000319.1 GCA_026390535.1 Pseudomonadota bacterium | reverse complement strand
CAAGTTGGCGATCTGGTAATTAATGAGCGTGGTATAGCGGAAAGAGGTTTGTTGATAAGGCATCTTGTATTACCAAACAATCTGGCTGGAACGGAAAAGGTCATTGAGTACGTGTCTGGACTGTCGAGGAATACTTATCTAAATATCATGGCTCAATACAGACCGCAATATGAAGCTTCTAAATATCCAGAACTCAATAGACGAATTACATTTGAGGAGTATGAGAACGCTCTCCTGTTAGCTGAAAAAGCTGGATTGACAAGAGGATTCAGTCATGACCGACGATAGTGAGGATTGCGAATTTAATAATTTTATCTAATACTTGAAAGTTGGGTTTCGTTCCTCAAACCAACCTACGAAAGTTATTTAATCATGAATCCTGAAGGTATAAAGTTTATTGCTGACGAGATGCTCGGGAAGCTCGCAAAATGGCTGAGAACTCTTGGCTATGATACCACGTATTACAGAGATGGTGCGGATAGCGGGCTTGTTCAAATCGCTCTTGTGGAAAATAGAATAATTTTGACGAGAGATATTCGTTTGGTTGAAAGGAAACTCGCTAGAAATTGTGTACTTATTAAAAGTGATAACGTATGGGAACAGTTTGAGCAAATAGTGAGAGAGCTTGATCTTGATACAAAAAGTCATCTATTCACACGTTGTCTTATCTGCAACAAAGAGCTTAAATTAGTTGAGAAAGAGTATGTTCGAGACCTTGTTCCCCCTTATGTTTATCAGACTCAGAATGAGTTTTATAAATGCCTTGAGTGTGGGAGAATTTATTGGCCCGGGACACATAAAGACAGTATGCTTGAATTGCTAAACAATTTAGATAAGGAAACCTAAAATGGAAAAGACTGGAATTAGCGTAGGCGTTTCTGTTTTTAGTCTTAACAATATACTGGATAAGTTTTGTCAGGAAGAAGGATTCCCCATTAGAGGAGAAAAAGGTGAACAAAAAATCCGATGTCTGGTAATTGATTGTTCAGGAAGCTTGACAGTTATTTTTAACATTGATTGGACTTGGTGGACTAAAGATTTCACTTTGGCAATAAAAAAAGCTGTTGAGGCAGAGATTGGTGAGAATCCCAATAATATTCTATTTTTTGCGACCCATACTCATACTGGTATTGATGCTCCCAAACCAATACGAGATTACAGGAAAAACAAGGATCATTGGTTAATAACTCAGATGATTCAATCCATAGTAGAGCTATTTCGTCAAGCATATAATAGCCGAAAACCTGCTTTGATCAAGGTCGGTAGCGGAATCGTTGATTCCATTAGTGCCAATAGTGATGAGATGGATGGCGATTATGAAAAAAATGTTTACGTCATTCGGATAGACGATATAAATGGCGATATGATCTGTGCTTTAGTCAACTTTCCGTGCCACCCGACTCTCAGTCGTTCTGCATACTACATATCAGGAGATTTTCCGACAGCAATGGAAACAACTGTGCAGAAGGTTTATAGTAATATTCCCGTTTTTTATATTAACGGTGCGGCTGGTGATATGTGGCCGGTTCATCGGCGTGTTTCACCTGACTTTGAAAATATCCCGATAGACATTTACCATCAAGAGAAGGAAAAAGTTGATTGGGCTGAAGTTGGGCGTATTGGTCGCATACTTGGGTTAGAAGTGTGTAAGGTTCTTGCAGAGCTTGAGGTTGCAGGACAGCAAATGTCCGTAAGTAATTGTCTATGGTTCTATACAGAATGGGAGAAACATCCGTCGGGCATTTTGATTTCTGAACCGGCTTTTATTACCAAAAGTCAAAAAGTAATGCTAACGAAAGAATTAGAGCTAACGAAGGAAGAATGTGACCAAAAGATAAAATCAATTGAGCAGAAAATCAAACAGATACAGAAAGAACATCCATCGCCTTATGAGCCTCGTATGTATGCACCTTATCTTTTGAGGCGGGAAGATTCAGGAAGCCCTTTGTTTGATCTGATGAGTCTAAATGCAGGGCTTTATTATTGGAAAAACAAGCGAGGCGGTATATCTAAAAATGAGAATTGTGTGAGTTCCATAGCGAATTTGTGTGTCATCGGCATCAGTCGTGAAGTTGGCATTGTCTGTTTTGCAGGAGAGATGTTCCACGAGACAGCAGAAGCCATTAGACAACAAAGTCCATTCAAAATCACAATGATCTTTGGTTATATGGCAACTCCGGGCGAAACCACGAATGGCTTGTATTACTTAACCACTGAATCTAAAGTATCACTTGGAGGACTTCATTCTTACAATCAGCCCAAATTTGAGCAAGAAGTTGCGTGCATGGCTGTTAAGTTGCTTTCAGATGTTTCAGAAGAGATACAGAAAACATACGGGCAA
>JAPLFT010000375.1 GCA_026390535.1 Pseudomonadota bacterium | reverse complement strand
AACTTTGATCCAAAATATCATCTCCACTTCTACCACCACCACCAACTCCACTCCCAACAACACAAACACTCCTTCCGAAAATCAAACCGAATCATCCAAAAAATCTAAAAAAGAAAAGAAACATAAAAGATTATTCTCTGCTTGAGAAAGAAACTCCCAAATCAAAATTTGACAAGGATGGTTTTTTCAAAAGTAGGTATTGGAATATAAAAAAGATCAACGAAGTGGAATATAAAAAAGACATGTACTCCGGCGGATATGTTTGTTTGGGAGATAATGCCGGATTCCTTGGAAAAATTGTTGCCTCCGGAAAAAAATCCAGCCCGTTCCATGAGGGTGACGAACTTGAAATGGAATTTTCTATCTTTAGACCCTGTGTAGCCGGAGAGAAATATATCTCCATGGATAAGGATACGATCGGTGTCTATAAAATAACGGGAGTGCTGGAAATAGTGGACAAAGCCCTTAAAGATAAAAGATGTGTGGCACGGGTAAAAGAGATTTATGATGTGGTTAAAAGAGGATCTTATTTTACATTGCCTATACAGTTTGAACCTTCGGACATTGTATCTGAAAACGCTATGCAGATAGGAAAAATATATAAAATGCATTCACAAAGAGTAATGGCAAGTGTCGGAGAAAGGCTCTGTGTATTATTTAAAGACCAGTTAGCGCCAAAAGCAGGCACGATTGTATATTTTTACGATACAAAAGACCCGGTAACAGGTCATGAAGTTACACCGTATATGGTTGCAAAGGGTAAGTTAATATATTCTTACAGTTCATATGGCACAGCCGTAATAATGGCTGCCGACAGACCGGTAACAAAAAATTTGGTTGTTACTACGAGGTTCTAACTTGTGTATGTCTTTCTAAGACGCGCAGCACTTTTTATATTTCCTTTAGTCTTTATTGCCGCTATCCTTGCCTTATTAATATACTCATTTCCTGAAAAGAGAGGTCCGATCCCTCATATTTTGCCTACTAAAAATGTGAAATCGATGACAAAATCTGTAGAAGTTAATCAACCGAAAATAAATCGGCAATCTGAAAAAAATTTGCAGGATTCATATCCAACTGCTGTGTTGGATCCTACCCATGGCGGAGATGATGCAGGAAGCATAGGGATAAACAGCATTGTGGAATCAAACATAAACCTTCAGGTGGCGTTTAAGCTTGCAAGAGCTTTAAGGATGAAAGGGGTGAAAGTGTTCTTAACCAGAACAGATGATTATAATGTTACACTTGAGAGAAAATTTAAGGATGCGGAAAAACAGAATCCGGTAATATATATATCCATAAACTGTGCCTACAGCGATAAAAGAAACAAAAAAGGAGTGGAGGTATATGGATTTACCCCGGAACCGGCTGAAGCTGACGGCTCTGAAATAGAGAAGACGGAGAATAAATTCTATGAATTTTATGAGGGTACTTATGTGCAAAAATCTCAGGAGGCTGAGGCTGTTGAAGATCGGGTTTCGTCCTCTGTAAAAAAAGAATTAAATCTGCCGTATAGATCCGGGTTGGAAAGGAGATTCTTTAAATTCTTATCGCTTCCGGCTAATATACCCGCACTGGCGGTGTTTGTAGGATATATCTCAAATTATAATGACTCACGGTTACTGTCTTCAGAGAAAGAGGTGGATGAGTTGACAGAGAGGCTCGCAACAGCCATAGAATCGGGTATCACCAAACAAGCAAGGCTTGACTAAATATTTATTGGAATATATCTATTTGCTATCATTTTGCCCGGATGGCGGAATGGCAGACGCAAGGGACTTAAAATCCCTCGGTTCTTACGAGCTGTGTGAGTTCGAGTCTCACTCCGGGCACCAAGTGTTTATAGACGGAAAATAAAGAACAAAACTTAACAGGTCCTCAGAGGCAAAAAGGTTTCTGAGGGCTTTTTTATTGTCGCTGTGGCAAGCGTGTTTTAAAAGCTATGAACTGCCGACCTTCTATATCCTAAAACCGATAGCT
>JAPLFT010000077.1 GCA_026390535.1 Pseudomonadota bacterium | reverse complement strand
ACCCGATAGGACTTGGTTATATCGCAGCAGTTGCAAAACAAAACGGCCACAACATCCTGTTGTTGGATCCTGAAGCTGAAGGGATAGATATTAATGAAGCTTTATTAAGGGTTAAGACTTTTTCACCCGATCTTATCGGGTTAAGCTGTGTTACTTCTAACTTTAATACAGCATGTCTTTGGGCCAAGGATCTAAAAAAAACGGTCAATAGTCTTTTGATGATTGGCGGGGTCCACGTTACCGCATTGCCTGAAAAAAGCCTTAAAGATTGTAAATATATAGATTTTATTGTTCACGGAGAAGGCGAGTTTATAGTTTCTGAAATCTGTAATGCTATTGATAAGAAAGATCTTGATCTATCCAAGATCACCGGTATCTGTTATAGGGATAATTCAGGTAAGATAATTAAAAACCCCAGGTCAAACTCAATAAAAGATCTTGATAAATTGCCATGGCCATATAGAGATTCAGTGGATCTGAATTGGTACAGATTACAACCTCACTTTGAAAGAGGAAAAAACCACGCAACGATAGTATCAAGTAGAGGTTGTCCTTCCAGTTGTGTTTTTTGTGGAAATATTGTTACAGGCAGAAAATTCCGGGCTCATAGTGCTAATTATTTTGTTGATGAATTGGAATATCTGGTTACTAAATATGGTATCAAGCATTTTCATATTGTAGACGATAACTTTGTTGTTGATAGAGAGCGGGTGTTTGAAATCTGCGAGGAGATCAAAAAAAGGCAACTTAATATAACGTGGTTCATTTTCGGCAGGATCGATCAATTGGACGATGAAGAAATGCTAATGGAAATTAAAAGTGCCGGCTGTGTTTATATCCTCTTTGGAATAGAAAGCGGAAATCAAACGATTCTTGATAACATAAAAAAGAACCTGAAGATCGATCAGATAAAACGAGTTTGTAGAATGTGCAGGAAAATAGGAATACATTATTTTAATTCTTTTATAATAGGGAACCCCGGTGATACTAGAGAAACCGTGAAACAGACAATCGACTTTTCGATAAGCCTGAGATCGGTTATGGCAGGATTCAATATAATGATCCCCTTCCCGGGGACGCCTTTGTTTAATAAATATTATGCGAAGCAGGCATTATCGATCACTAACTGGAAAAATTGGTGTTCCGTGGGTGACGATCTGCCGTTCGAATATAAACACACCAAACTTAACATGAAAGAATTGCAAAAGCTCACAGCAGGAGCATATTATAAATATTATCTAAGGCCTGCTCAATTATGGAGAATGATCACATTTGCGGGTTTGCGGCCTTCCATTTTTTTATCATATATAAGAGGCGGTTTTGGAGTTTTTAGAGCAACATCCAACTGGTTAAAAAAATCTTTAACTGTTAATAAGGAAACGGCGTGAAGATTTTTGTAATAGGTGCAGGACCTACTGGGCTGTCTCTGGTAGATGGCCTCTCGAAAAATCCTGATATTAAATTTGAAGTAATTGAAGCAGATTCTTCTATAGGAGGGCTTGCTAAAACCGTATCATGGAAAGATCACGGATCACATGACCTGGGACCACATAAGATATTTACTCTTGATCAGATCTTACTGGATAAAGTTATAAAATTACTGCCTGAGAAGGGATGGATAAAGAGGCCTAAAAAGAGCAGCATTTATATGAATGGTCGTTATATAGGTTATCCTCCCTCTCCATTTGCTCTATTGAGGGTTTACGGCATATTTAAATTTGTAGGGATATTATTTTCCTTTGCCAAGGCAAAAATATCTTCGATACTTGGATTAAAAAAGATTATTACTTACGAAGACGACATAAAACTAAGGGTAGGAAATGCACTTTATAGTATATTTTTTAGACCTATTGCTATTAAATTATGGGGTAACCCAAAAACACTGGATATAAATCTTTCCAAAGGCAGAGTGCAAACGCCAAGCATCCTTGAAGTGATAGCAAAAATATTAGGATTATCCAGGAAGAGTAAATTTGAAGCTCTGGAATTTTTATATCCCAAGGGTGGATTGCAAAAGATATGGGACTCTATATATAAAAGATCCTCCAAACAAGGAAAATTCAGCCTTAATGAAGAGCTTTTTTCTGTTTCTATTGCCGATAATAGGATTAAAACCCTACTAACGAAGAACACAAAAAGTGGTGAAGAAAAAAGATATGAATTGAACAAAGATGATTTTGTCTTTTCGACCGTTCCTGTGAAAAGTTTGATAAAAAGTTTTGATAGACAGATTTTTAATGAGGCAGAGCTGAAACAAATAGAAACTGCGATAGTACATAATGATCTTGTCCTTGTTTTCATTAAAACAGATAAAGCAGATCTGCTGTCAGAATCATGGGTCTTTATCCCGGAGCTTAATATCTCGTATCACAGACTAAGCGAGCAAGAGTCTTTTGACCCTGATATGTCAGGGAGAGGCAGTATTGTCTGCTGTGAGATAATGAGCAGCAATGAGAGGGAATTCATTAATAAGTCAGATGAAGAGTTACTCAGTATTTGCCTTAAAGGCTTAAATACAATGGGCTATATGCTTGAGGTCAAAGACTTCAAGGTCCAAAGGTTATATGAATCGTACCCTGTATATAGGTCTGGATATAAGGATGTTTTGCAGATGATCATAGAGAGATTAGATTCTATAGATAATTTAAGGACTATAGGCAGGCAGGGAGCTTTTAATTACATAGGAACCATTGATGCTATGGATATCGGCTATGGATCGGCTAAATACTTTATTGAGTATATAAATTCCGGTGATAAGACATTATGGCAAAAAGAAAGGAACAGAACCAAGTTTTTTCCTGTATTGGATTGATGATCAAACGGAGGTACAGTGGCGTTTACTTTTTTAGAGAACATTAAGTGTGATCTTTGTGATTGTGAAAATTACAAAGTCAAGATCGAACCGGAAAATCTGGACAATATAGATTATGGCAAAATATTTTCTGCATCCGGTGGTGTAATGGGAACACAAAGAATAGTTACTTGTACTAATTGCGGGCTCGAATATGTTAATCCAAGAGTCAAAAGAGAAATAATATTTAATGGATACTCAAATGAAACTGATGAACTCTATGTATCTCAAGCAGATGCCAGAATCAAAACATTTAGGAAATGTTTAAGGCTGGTTAACAGATTCTATCCTAAAAAAGGTAAAATATTGGATGTTGGCGCTGCCGCGGGCTTTTTCCTAAAGGTCGCAAAAGATGATGGATGGGAGACTGTTGGCATAGAGCCCAGCAAGTGGTTGTCTGATTGGGGAAACAAAAAATACAATGTTAATATTAAAAAAGGCGCATTGAGTGAATATAATTTTAACAATAAAGAGTTCGACGTTATAACCATGTGGGATGTGTTGGAACACACTTTTGAGCCTTCAAAAGAGATCCAATCAGCTTTTAGGTATTTGAAAAAAGATGGTCTCTTAGTGATAAATTATCCGAATGCAGGATCTGTGCTTACCAAGATATTCGGTAAAAAATGGTGGTTCTACCTTTCTGTACATTTGTATTACTTTACGCCGAAAGTAATAGAGAGGTATCTAACGGAAGCAGGATTCAGAATTTTGTACCATAAAAGACATTTTCAAACGCTGGAATTTGGGCACCTGCTCAAGATGATCGGCCTGTATAATAAGACTATATCGGATCTCTTGTTGAATATTGCGGGTAAACTTAAATTAACTAAGCTTCAAATACCTTATTATGCCTCCCAGGCTACATTGATAGCCAAAAAATAAATTATGAAATTTTTAACTATAATCCCCGCATACAACGAACAGGAATCAATAGGTCAACTTATATCTGATCTGAGAGAGTTTGGCTCCGGTTTCATAAAGAAAGACGAGATAGACAAATTCGACATTTTAATAGTTAATGATAATTCAAAAGATCACACACTTTCTTTGGCAAAAAAACACAACGAGGTCTTAGTATTAGATCTACCGGTTAACCTTGGTATAGGCGGAGCCGTGCAGGCAGGTTATGTATTTGCACAACGCAATAACTATGATTACGCTATACAAGTTGACGGTGATGGACAACATTCCCCGATCTATATAAATGATCTATATTCTGTCTTGCGTACGCATAATCCGGATATGGTTATAGGCAGCAGGTATGTTTTATGTAAAGACGACAATTTCCATTCAACCCCAATGCGAAGACTTGGGAAAAACTTAATAAGCATGTTGATAAAAGCCTTGCACGGCAAGGTTATCACAGATCCTACTTCCGGCTTTAGGATAGTTAACAGAAAGTTGATTAACTTCTTCTCAGATTATTACCCTTATGATTACCCAGAACCAGAGTCGCTGGCTCTTTGCTTAAGGCATGGTTTCTCTGTGTATGAAGTGCCTGTAAAGATGAAAGAGAGGATTGGTGGACGATCCTCTATCAGCAACGTAAAATCCGCATATTACATGATAAAAGTGTTTATATCCATATTGGTGGATTATTTTAAACCAAGGCAGGTAAAATATGACTTGTAATTATCTTGCGATAGGAATTAATTTACATTTGCAGATATTTTCCTTAATCATTGCCATAGCCATATTTATCACAATCTTGAATTTAATCCGTAAAGAATATCTGGAAATAAGATACTCTATAGTTTGGCTGGTGATAATTTCATCAATAGTCGTAGTAACCATATATCCTAAAATACTCTGCTTTATAGCGAATATTCTAGGAATAGGCCTAGTCGTCAATACATTATTCTTTATCTCATTAATAGTAATAATGATGCTCGTCTTTGGTCTAACCTTACATTTTTCAAAACAGGCAAGAGCTATTAGAAAGCTTACACAGCGTATAGCAATACTTGAACAGGAAATTACAAAATTAAATGAACGATCGAGAAATTGATTTTAGCAAAAATTTTGTTCTAGTTA
>JAPLFT010000044.1 GCA_026390535.1 Pseudomonadota bacterium | reverse complement strand
AATTAAGCCTAATATGATAACTATGTTCGGTCTTTCTATCAGCATAGTGTCAGGTTTTTTCTTTTGGGAACAACGATGGGGGCTGGCCGGATGGATAATGATAGCCGGCGGGGTTTTCGATCTTTTTGACGGAAGGGTTGCAAGGGCAACTTCGAGGGTAACAAAAGCCGGAGCGTACCTTGATTCGGTAACAGACAGATACAGCGATGGATTTATATTAGGAGGGCTTACGCTGGCATTCAGGGACAGCTGGCTGCTTTTACCTCTCATACTGTGTTTTATCGGTTTTTTCAGTGTAAGTTATGCAAAAGCAAGAGCAGAAGCCAGTGGCATAAAATGTAATGTCGGATTTTTCCAGAGACCCGAAAGAATTTTTTCCTTGGGATTAAGTGCTGTTTTTTCTCCCATAATATCTTATTACTTTAATTTTGAAGAACCCGTTTTACTGTATTTGGTTATAACCATATTAGGAGTTGGAACCGTTATTACGTCGGCATATAGAATATACTACTCATTTAAAAGACTTTAAAAATGATGAAATTTATAAAAATATATATCCTGCCCTATGTCTTATACGTGGCTTACAGGATATATATGCTTACAGTAAGATATATAGAACCACCCCTACCTAAAACAATAAAAAATAGTAAAAAATATATCGTTGCCCATTTTCACCAGGACGAACTTGTTTTGATAAATACCAGGATCAATTCAAACTTTTTTGTAATGACCAGCACCAGCACAGATGGTGAAATGATGACAAGGTTCCTTCGTCTATTGGGTTATTATTGTGTCCGCGGATCTTCCACAAGAGGCGGCAGTAAGGCTCTTTTGGAGATGATACACACCTTAAAAATTTCCGACTATAACGCCGTTATCGCGGTAGATGGCCCAAAAGGTCCTATTTATAAGGTAAAACAGGGAGCTCTCATTCTATCAAAACAGACCGGATATCCTATTTTGCCGGTTGGTATAAAAGTAAGTCGCTGCTATCACATTCAGAAAAGCTGGAATAAGGTCGTAATCCCAAGACCATTTTCCAAAGTAGAAATTAAATTCGGGTCAGCGATGAAGATTCCTTCCAATGCAAAGGATGAAAAAATAATTGAATATACTCAAAAGCTTGAAAAGATCCTCGTAAATCTTAAAGGCCTATAACTCTTTTTATAGTATCCAGGTTGGCAGCTTCTGTATATGGAATGGATTTTGTTTCATTGTTTATTCCGGGAACATTATTCTGAATTGCCGTATTGCCTTCCGGTTTGAACGATATTTTAAACATATTATATATTGCCGGTATTGATTCCTCTTTTATTATCCCTGATCTTTTACCCTTCTTAAACGATGATAATCTCGCATAGCTCTTGTTTTGAAGGTATACATAATCCTCATCCATATCTCTTTTAACTTTAATATTCGACCCAAAATTAAAAACTGTTGTTTCAAAGGTTGATCTTTTATATTTCATAAGGAAATCTCCACCGGTCGTATTACCGGAGAAATCCCTTGCCTGAAGTTGGATAGGGTTATGGCCTTTGAACATTATTATCCCATATTTCAAATATATTTTTGTAGAATCCTTGCCGAACACATCCAGATTAATCAAACTGTCCGGAGATATATATATTGTTTCACTGGTACCCAAAAGAATTTCACAATCAGAAGAGGCACTGGTACCCACCTCATCACTCGCATAAAGTGAATATGGCATTTTTCCCTCTTCAAGCTTTGTTTTTCTGCCGCCACTATATATGTTTACATCATCACCCCGGAACACTATTATACTTCCTATAGGCTGGGCTCTGTTAAAATCTCCTGCCTGAGAATCCTGTGCGCCGGCATTTACAGCAAAGATATTGAGAATTGCCAATATAACTGAAATATTGAACATATCGCCTCTCTTATAGTTTTTTAGTATAACTAGTTTTAAAAACCTAGTAAAATACTTTATTAATTAATTATTTTCATGTCGGAGGAAAAATGGATAATATGGCAAAGAATTTAGGCCAGAATTTTATAATAGGAATTCCTGATGCCAGCCCTTCTCTGGATTTTCTAAATTTTATAAAAGATTATAATATAGGCGGTGTTCTCTTCCTTGGGAAAAACTACAGTTCGGTTGAAACCCTTGTGGAAACCATTAATAAACTTCAAACGGCTTCACAGATATATCCCCTTTTTACCTCTGTTGACCATGAGGGCGGAAGAGTTCAAAGATTTAAGGCCCCTTTTACAATATTACCGTCTTACAGAGAACTTGCGGCAACAAAATCACCCAAAGACATCTTTGACATCTTCTGTATGGTCGCGCAGGAACTGATGTGTGTCGGAATAAATTATAATCTATCGCCCGTAGCAGACATGATAGAAAGAATGGATGGTGCAATAGGGGACAGATCCGCAGGAACTGCTATGGAAAAAGTCGAAGCCATTATAAGCGCGACAATAAGAGGTTTTGTAAAAAGTGGGATACTCTGTTGTGTTAAGCATTTTCCGGGACACGGCTGTGTTGAAGAAGATTCTCACCAAATTCTTCCCAATTCAGACAAGACAATGGAAGATCTTCTAAAATACGAGATAATTCCCTTCAAAAAAGCAACAAAATCCGGTGTTCATTCCATTCTGACAGCACATATATTGTTTAAAAACATAGACGATCTTCCTTCTTCCTTATCTCCAAAATTCATTCAGGAAATAATAAGAAAAGAATTCCGATTTATTAAACTCGTTATAACAGATGATATATCTATGGGAGCAATAACGAAATACTATAGCCCCCAGGAGGCAAGCAGGCTTGCTTTAAAGGCAGGCAATGATATCGTCGTATCTGCGTCGTCCGATATAAATTTACTGGCAAATATGATAGATGCTTTAGCAAAAGATGTTGAATCCGATCTTGATCTTAAGAATCAGGTTTTTGCATCTCAGGCAAGAATAAAGGAAATGAAAAAACTTATTTCTTATAAAAAAATATCGGCGGAGCAGGCTCTGAATTTTCTGAATAAAAGTGAACTTAAAAAGGTGTTCCCCTAAAATATAAAAATATGAAAAATCCGTTATTAAAATCCTCGTCCATACTAAAATCAGATTCAATCCTTTTAGTGGCCGCCGTAATCTGGGGTTTTGGTTTTGTCGCCCAAAAAGAGGGAATGAATCATGTAGGACCTTACACTTTTAACGCTTTACGATTTGCGATGGGAGCCATTGTTGTTTTACTAGTAGCGCTCATAAAAGACAGAAAAAAATTATCTAAAATAACAAAAAAAGATTTATCCAAGGGCCTGCTGGCAGGCCTAATATTATTCCTTGCTTCAACTTTTCAGCAGGTGGGACTGATATACACCACGGCAGGCAGCGGGGGTTTTATATCTGGTATATATGTTGTTATTGTACCGGCTTTGGGGTTTTTGATGTGGAAACAAAAAATCGGAAAACTCTCTATCCTGGGGGTAATACTGGCAATAGTCGGTCTCTACTTTCTCAGCATTAACTCAGAGATACAAATAAAGCACGGTGATCTGTTGATTCTAGTCAGTGCCTTTCTTTGGGCATACTATGTTCTTTTGATAGGACGTTTTGCTCCAAAAATGAGTGCATTTGTTCTTGCAATGATTCAATTTTCTTTTTGTTCATTTTTTAGTTTTATAATGGTTTTCTTAAGAGAAACACTCTTTATCACTTCTATCGTATCATCATCATATTCTCTACTTTATAGCGGCATTCTTTCGGTAGGTATTGCGTTTACGCTTCAAACCGTCGGACAAAAAAAATCGCCACCTACCCATGCGGCTATAATAATGAGCTTTGAAGCTTTGTTCGCTGTAATAGGTGGATGGTTGATATTATCGGAACCCATAACGGTAAGGATCCTGATAGGATGTACTTTTATGCTTTGCGGAATGTTTCTGTCCCAGAGCAGAAAATAATATACTATTTAATGCTTTTTATATAGTTTTCTGTATATTCATCAATTGACGTTATCTTGATGATATATTCAACATATGATGTCCCATTTATTTGTAGAGTTCTTCCATGGTCAACAATTCTAGCCGGGAAAAAGGTATTTATATCTTCGCTATCCTTAACGAGAACAAACCAAACATCCGGAGTAACAGCTTTAATGATTGAAGTTTTAGGACAGGATAATACAGCATTCTCATCATAAATCTTATCAGGGTGATCATCAGTAGCTGCAGGGAATGCTGTCATTGTTTTCGTATCAAGTTTAAAAAAAGCATAATCTTTATATTTTTTTATAAATTCTTTAGGAGCGCTATATTCACCACGTGTTGCCAGTATCCATATATCTTTCCCTATGTTGGCATCTCTCAAATCTATATAATAGAATACTTTTGCGTGTTCTATTTGCCATGAATCCTGTTTATTCGTATCAGATTCACCATAGACATAAAAACTAGAAAGAAAAATCGCCATAGAAATTAAAATATTCATAAGACCTCCATTCTTAAAACGATTACAGAATAGCACTTATAACAAAATTAAATCATATATGTCAAGAATTGTTTTCAATACTACCAAAAATATCCATTCATTTTATGCAGTTATAGCCATTGTTGTAATTCTGATCTACGTTCAAATAAGTATTTTTGTAAGTCAGTTTGACACCAGCGAGTTTTGTGTATGAAGAAGTCGGGAGAAGATATATTTGCGGGGTTAGGTGGTCTCTCGGCAGAAGGAACACCTAACACCAGCAAACATCTTATCCCGACGATGAATAACAAAACGAGCGCCAATTACACATCCAATGACTTACAAAAATACTTATTTGAACGTAGATCAGGATTAGTACAGATATTCAAACCCTACACCGGAAATAAACTCCCATTTCTCAGAAACGAATCCTTCTCTTGCCCTGGCTATAATATTGAATTTCATACCGATGCCGAGAGAAGCACCAAGGTTAAAGCTCATATCAATAGCTGATCTATTTACAGTTGCGCTGGAAATTTTTCCCGGAGCCAGTTTTAAACTCGGCCAGAATATCCACATTCTCCATGGAAGATTAAATTTTGTGTTAATACTATAGAATGTAAAATCCTCAATTACTCCGCTTGCAGATTTATACACTATTATAGACGGTTCTAATAAAAAAGAGGTTTTTCCCATTATATGGTACGAGTATAATGCGAATTCATAACCCCTTCCTTCAAAGCTTCCCCAGACTCCCCCGTCAGCCTTATAAATTCTGATAGGTATCTTAATCCCCAGCGACCAGTTTGAGGTTATGCTTTGATCATACGAAAGTTGAATTACATGAGCACCGTCTATTTTTCTTACCTTGTCCTGATCAAGAAAATCCATACTGTAATAATAATTCAAAGAGGCTTCCCATGTTCTTAACTGATTAAAGAACTGAAAACCGATGCCCGGTTTGTGAGATTGGACATTTGTATAATCTATTTC
>JAPLFT010000109.1 GCA_026390535.1 Pseudomonadota bacterium | reverse complement strand
TTATGAAAACTTTAGAATTAGACATTGAAGAACAAGATTTATTGGATTCTTACGAACGTGACGAATGGCTGTCTATGGGGATGTCACCAGAGAAACTTCAGCAATATCAGGCTTATGCTACCGTTACTTTTGAGACTGATGGTTTGGTTAGTGTTATCTTGGCAAAGGATGATCTTAAAGCAATACAACAAAAAGCTACTGAAGCAGGAATATCTTACCAAGATTTGATAGCAAACATAGTTCATGGGTTTGTGTCTGGAAATCTTGTTGAGAAATCACAATCATGACGTAGTAAATGTCTCGCTAGAAAATGACGTGACAGTAGCCTGTGTCTTTGTCTCAGAAGATCAGTTTGAGAATGAGCGTAGCCCTTTGTTGATGAATGTCTGTTGTGAAGGGATAGCTTATGCCATTCTAATTTGATGTGCATAAGATAAATTTGTCATTCCAGCGGAGGCTGGAATCCAGACGGTGTGTGGTTGGCAAATCTGACATAATATTAGAATTTTGGAGTTTTGTTGCCTCGAACCAAACGCCCCACTAACCAATCTTTTGAATTTGCTTTCACTATTTAATGACTGTCTAAAATCCACAACATTTCTTATATTTCTTTCCACTTCCACAAGTGCATGGGTCGTTCCGGCCAACTTTGCTTGAAACTCCTTTGGATCTCTTATCTATATCATTCTGTTTCTCTTCAAATTCAAATCGAATACTACTACCAATTGCAATTCCATTCGGTAAAGCAGGTTTTTTCACGTAATCCGGAACCAAAGTTTTTAATACTTCGTGAGCTATTTGTCTGACAGAAGCTAATTCTGCCCCTTGCATCTTGACCCAGCCTGAAATATCTGAGTACATGTGACCTAATGATTCTCCCTTTGAAAGTCTTGAAAAATCTTTTCTTATATAAGGGTCAACATGCGCTCCACCATCTTGGTTGACCATCGTAAGTATTATGTCTTTTCTTGAGATTTTATTTCCTTCGTTATCCTCAAATATCACTCCATTCCACCAGCTATTATAATCTGTCATTTTGCTTGGCGTATCATCAAGCAAGGCGACATATTGTGTTTTCTTGCTTGCAAAGAATATACGCACAAGAGCGCAATGCGCAGTATGGACATTGGAAGTATTGTCCATTGCGGTGTCAACAAATTCAATGTTTTTTTTATCCAGTTGGCCAAGAAGAGATTTACTGCTACCGCTGTCACTATCATATAACAAGATTCGAAGAGCAAGTGCCATACGTTTTGCTTCGCTCTCGGAACCTTGATCATAAAGATTTGCTGATGTCTCTAATAATTTTAGCTGTTCTGATAAGCCAATTTTCAGTTCAGCTTCTGTCCTAGGTATTTTGTCTGTCATAATTCGTTTCTCCTTTCTTTTGAAACACTATATATTAGTGCGCAAGTTGGATTGATAAACCTAGCATAACATTGGAATTGTTGGGTCTTGTTTCCTTGACCCAACATATCTTCTATTCCTAGCACCTAGAATATCCGCAGTTCCGACACTTGGTACAGCCTTCCTCGAATATGAGCATATTTCCGCACTCGGGACACATATTGCCCGACATTTTCGGTCCTCCATTATTGCCATTTGAATTCGGATTACATTCTTCCGGATTCTCCTCAAGGTATCTCTCAAGCACTCTTGCTATACCATCTGGCAATGACCTGACACGATCTTTTCCGAATCCTATTGACCCACTGCCACCTATATCACGTAGCTGATCTACTATCATATCCGGCGGAACGCCTATCTTGAACAGCATTGACAATAACCTGCCGTAACCTTCTGCATCTGCGGTTATGTCTGCACCTGCTTTACCGATATTCAAAAAAGCCTCATACAATCGTCCATTCGCTTTG
>JAPLFT010000238.1 GCA_026390535.1 Pseudomonadota bacterium | reverse complement strand
TAATAAGTTATCAAAATGGTAGAAACTACGAATGGAATTATGCAAGAGAGAACTATTATTAGAGACAAATAATGCTTAATGCTCTTTTTCATATCGAACTTTTCGCCACCAGGTATTTAATTTTTTATTTGTTTCACCTGTAGGAAGATTATTGATTATTACAAAGTTTAATTTATCTATATTAGTTTTAATTTCATTAAACAGATCTTTTATTTTGTCTTGTAGAACGTTAGGAGAAGCTGTTTTATATGGAGAAAATGACTGTGTATAACTTGCATTTAAGTCTGCGTTTTCTTTGTTTGTTAATAATTTTGCAAGATATATCAATCTTTCTTTTGGAATTTTCTGATGTCTTTTATTAACGATACATACCGCATCATAACTTATAACTAAATGTTTTTTAGGAACAACATATTTAAGCCAATTTCCTCGTTTATGCAAATGTTTGGCAGCACCATGCCAGCCGTATACAGCAACTTTAGATGCCGTTTGGAAGTCACGAACACGATTTACAAAGTCACTAGGAGATAAGTTTTTAGGAACTTTAATAAAATCATCTTGTTTACATTTATCTAACACTCCAAATACATTTTTATTATCTATTTTATCAATATTAATACCGCATGTTTCTTCAGAATCTAATATTAAACGAGATGAAAATTCAAAAAGATCATCAACTATTCCTAGTCTATACCCTTCATCTTTCAGAGATATCAAATCATATATATTATCCGGAATTTTTTTTGTATAACGAGGGTCATATGTGAATACGGTGGCTGTCCATAAGAAAGGAAGACAATTCTTCGCAAAATCTTTCGTAAATTCAAAATATTCTTTTTCTCTATTTACATTTTTGAAAGCATTTTTAATTATTTTTTCTGACTTTAAAAGTGGTTCTATTCCAGTGTTTGAGATTATTACTAGGTCAAAGCCGTCTTTATTATGCATTAATCTTGTTACTGCTACTTCTTCATTTTTATATATAGTTAAATTGATTTTAAATCCTTTTTTTTCAGCTTTTTCTATTACCTGAGGAGCAATATAATTCCACCAGTTAAGAAGATTAACAGTTTCTGCCTTAAGGCTTGAAAAAGAAAAACTAAAAATAATCATTATATACAATGTCATTAATCTCATTGTAAAACCTCTTTTTCCCAAAAATTAAGGAGGTGATCTTCTTTTTTAGTAGAATTATCTGGTTGTAATGTTAAGTAGTTCATTGATAAAACGAGACCCAAGGATTTAAACCGTAGTTGCTCAAAAAAGACATTATTAGTAACGTAGTTATGGGGTCTCAGTGGATGATGAATATCATCTACTGTATTAAATAAAACAACTTTCTTAAATCCATTTTCTGAGGCATGTTTTTCTTGAATATCAAAAGCTTTTCTAGCTAGGCCTTTTTTTCTGTATCCTTCCAAAATTATTACATCGGTGCAACAATAACATTCATTTATATTGATATCTTTTTTTTCAAGTTCTTCTTTTAGGTTCGGTATGTATTTGTAGCACGTTAATGGAGTTGATATACAAAAACCGATGATTTTTTCATTATCCCTAAATACTGTAATAATGCTTCTAGGGTCATTTAGAAGATTATTAAAATACATATGTTGACGTTCTAAAGTGCTAACGTATAGATCAGGATATTTTTTAAATTCATTTAAACGTATTATGCCAATTTCATCAATTATTTCTGGTAAGTTATCTCTTTTATATATTTCAACTTTGACCATAGCGGAGTTCCTCCTATAGAAACTATATTGGTTTCTATTTTTATTCCTATTTCAATGCTCATCATTACTTGCTTGGTCTTCCGTGTCGTATAGCTTTACTACATCTGTACCCTTATTTGTCAAGTTTTTGTCCTAAGAGATAGCGTCTGTATATGCTTATAAGTGGCTAAAAACGTTAATTCTCTTGACTTTACAAGTGCTAATATCTATGGCATGATTCTTGAATGTAAACAGGTCTGCGGAGGTTACTCATGCGGCTGATGTTTGCGTTA
>JAPLFT010000122.1 GCA_026390535.1 Pseudomonadota bacterium | reverse complement strand
ATTATCGTATCCACATCTATAAATCTGTATTTCATTTTTTCTGCCAAAGTCCTGCCTAGAGTGCTTTTACCGGCACCCATAAACCCTATTAAGGATATGCTCTGTTTATCATTTATATTTTTATATGGATTTGTCTTTAATGACTCTTTCATATCATCTATAGGAAGCTCATTAAAAAAATCCTTAAAGAAAAATGCTGCTTGGTATACAAGCCATTCCTTTCCGTCTATTATCTTGCATCCTGCAAACTCCGCATCCTTTCTTAAAACAGAAGTTCCCGTATATTTTGCATCAAATATCGTTAATTTTTTATGTATGGCGTCTTTTTTTATTACCCTATCAAGGGTAGAAACACATGACACTAACATATCCGCATCTCTGGTTTCTTTTTCTATCTTATCTATATAGCAGGTCCTGCACTTAAAGAATGCTCCCAGCTCTCTTGCTTTTTCGTACGTTCTATTGGCAATTACAACATCGCTGGCTCCATTCTTTAGTAAGGCATACACAACAGCTTTTGCGGCTCCCCCTGCTCCAAGAACAACAACTTTTTTGTTTTGAGGATTAAAACCATTCAAAACCAATGCGGAATAACATCCATCAATATCCGTATTATATCCGAATAATTTCTTGCCCATTGGAACCACGCAATTTAATGCCTTGACCTTTACGGCATCACCCTCAACTTTGTTAATATAGGGGAACAAGTCCTCCTTTAAAGGGCTCGTTATATTACATCCGACGAGTCCCATGTCCTTTATCATTGTTACAAGATCTTTAGCTGTGTTTGAGCTTATTCTAAAGTAGTGAGCATCTATGTTGCGCTTATTAAAACAATGATTCCATATTTGAGGGCTTTGTGATGGGAATATCGGACTACCTGCTATAGCAAAAAGTTTCATAGCGGGGTTTTAAAACTCCTTAAGAACTCCTCTATCTCCTCTTTTGTCGGTTGTCCAAACGCGGTCTGATTTAACTGTGAAATACCCACAAATGTGCAAAAAGCACCAAGAAGCGGGGCAACAAATCTTGTTATCCTACCTTTCTCTCCCATGCCAATAACTATCATTGATATATCGCTGTCGAGAAGATTTAGCAATCTTACATTATCATTATTTGAATGACTTACACATGCTATCTTTATTGCATCAGGAACATGGTTCTTACATCGGTTTATTATGTTGATAAGATCTTCTCTGGACGGTGTTTCCTTACAATTATGATAGGAAATTATTACTTTTTTGCCCTTACTCCTAGCAAAGTCTATAACTTTATTTTTGAAATCATCGCTTGAGTCTATCTCAACGTCTATATATGAGGCTCCAGCATCCAATGCCTTGGTTAACAACGATACCCTGTCATTGTCCGTTAGTTTTGCATTTATCTTGCAGGTAGCAATTATGTTTTTACCTGAAGAGAATATCTTTTTTATGTCTTCGTCTGTAGCCTCGATAAGATCCAGCCTTACCTCGGACATTTGATTTGATCTTATTACAGAGATACATTCTTCTATACTTACATTACCTATGCTAACACAGATCAATTATAGCCTCCTCAAGTTGTTCCATCGGGATCTTTATGATCTCTGATTCACCTATATCTTTCAGGAAGATAAAATGTATATCGCCGGAATCTTTCTTTTTATCTTTCCTTACAGCATCAGCTATATCCTTTCTTCTTATCTTAAGATCACTTATATCGGTAGACAATCCATATGAGTGTATTAATTTTTCTATCCTATCCCTGCTGACAGTGGATAGAAACCCTTTGGAACAGGAATATCTTACGGCAAACATCATACCCATAGCAACAGCGTCTCCGTGGTTGATGGTCGTTAAACTCTGCAGAGCATGTCCTATGGTATGGCCAAAATTAAGTTTTCTCCTCTCTCCTTTTTCAAATTCATCCATATTTATTATGTTCGATTTTATCTTTATGGAATCCGATACTATTCTCTTAATTGCAGATTCATCCATTGAAAGTATCTTTGAATTATTGATCTCCAAAAAATTGATCAGCTCAGATCCTGTTATAAGAGAATGTTTTATAACCTCGGCCAATCCACAGGAATATTCTTTGGCATTCAGTGTTTTTAGAAACTGGAAATTATAAAAAATAAATTCCGGTTGATTGAACACTCCAATTATATTCTTATATCCTTTAAGATTTACTCCATTCTTGCCTCCGATAGATGCATCGACCTGAGCCAAAAGGGTTGTAGGAACAAAGCCAAAATCAAGACCGCGCATAAACGTTGAAGAGGCAAACCCAGCAATATCACAAACAATTCCCCCGCCTATCGCAAGCACAAAGGTAGAACGATCGGATTCAAAATTTAGCAGCCTTTCATAGATGCTTGAAACGGTATCAAGTGTCTTTATGTTTTCGCCTGTACCTATGATTATTGTTTTTTTGCTGGGGAAATAATTATCGTATAGATTATTGACGTTAAAATCCGTTATGATAACGATGTCTTTTTTATCATGCAGAAGTTCTCTCAGCGTCTTAAAAGATTCGCCTATTATCAAATCACTGGTTATGGGCACAAAACCCTCCGGAAGTTCTAGAGCCTTTGCATAAAATCCTTAAGTTTTTTTACCTTACCGGAAAGTTCGGCAAATTCTTTTGGATTCAATGATTGTTCCTTGTCGGAAAGAGCAGTTTCAGGACGATAATGAACCTCAATCATAAGACCATCGGCACCCGCTGCTACGGCGGCCAAACTCATAGATGTGACTAGGGCGGATTTGCCTGTTCCATGGCTCGGATCTACGATTATAGGAAGATGTGTAAGTTCTTTCATCACAGGTACGGCGCTCAAATCCAGAGTATTTCTTGTGTAGGTCTCAAAACTCCTGATACCTCTTTCACACAGTATTACATTAGGATTTCCCTCGTTAAGGATATATTCGGCGCAGTTCAGCCATTCGGAAAATGTAGAGAACATACCCCTCTTCAATAATACGGGTTTTCCGATTCGACCGACCTCTTTTAAAAGAGAATAATTTTGCATATTCCTTGCGCCTATCTGCAATATATCCAGATATTCAACCGCAAGAGCAACGTCTTTGGTATCAAGTATCTCGCTGACTACTGGTAGTCCTATTTTTCTACCGACCTTATTCAATATCTTAAGTCCTTCCAGTCCCAATCCCTGGAATTCATATGGAGAGGTTCGCGGCTTAAAAGCTCCGCCTCTCAAAATATTCGCACCGGATCTTTTCACCTCAAGAGCGGTTTGCAGCATCTGATCCTCAGTCTCTATGGTGCATGGACCTGCAATAAGGACAAAATCCTTTCCTATTTCAACATCACCCACTTTTATTAACGTTTTTTCTTTTCCCTTTAAGGAAACTAATTTCAGATTGTCTATCATGGCGCACATAATAACATGCTTGAAGATAGTAGCAAGTGGAAGGACTTAGCCATATTTCTAATATTTCAATACCTCTAATATATCAATAATATCAAATAGTTTTAAAAAGTTAAAACCCCTGCCTCCTAATCTTTTAACCTTTTGTTCCCTTCAAAATGTCTAACTTACGAAAGTCGCATTACAGGAAAGGAGATGAGACATGGCAAGAACGAATCTGTTAAATATAAACGAGAAAAAATTCAAGATAACACCCAAAAATCAGAACCAGATCATCATGGAATTTTCCCCGCTTATTAAATATCTGGCTCACAAAGTAGTAGCAAAAAGCAAATACAGCGTTGAAGTCGACGAAATGGTCAGCTACGGCGTTCTTGGTTTGATTGATGCAATAAGCAAATATGACAAATCCCATGACAATACATTTAAAACATACGCCGAATTCAGAATTCGCGGCGCTATGTTGGATTATCTCAGAGACCAGGATTTCGTACCAAGATCCGTCAGGGACAAAATCAAGCTTCTGGAAAAAACAAGGATTGAACTCGAAAAGGATCTTTGCAGACGTCCTACAGGCTCAGAGATTGCCGCAAAATTGGATATCTCGGACGAAGAATATTATGAACTTTCAAACTACACGAAAAACATCTCATTTTTAAGTATAGAAGCTTCCGCTTTAGATAACAGCGAAATAAAAAAACCGGTTCTAAGATTATGCGATGAAAATAAAAATTCCAATCCGGCAGAAAAAGTCTCTTACGAATCAGTAAAAAAAGTCCTCGACAATGCAATAACCGAACTTCCTGAGAGAGAAAAAAATATCGTATCAATGTACTACTACGACGAAATGAGCATGAAAGAAATAGCGGGAACACTCCAGATCTCAGAATCCAGGGCAAGCCAACTTCATGCACAAGCCATGATGAGACTGAAGTCCAAACTTAACAACTTAAAGGAAGATTTAGACCTAGCCGCCTAAAGGGAGGAAAAGTTATGAAGCTGTACGTTTTTAAAAGAACTTTAATTCTGATGGCACTTCTTATGACATCACAGGTTTTTGCATCCACAATAATACAACTCAGTGATGAAGAAATAATATCAAGAGCTGCATATGTATTAAAAGGCCAAGTGTCGGGCATATATACAACGGTAGAAAAAGGGAACATACCATTTCAGTATATAACCATAGAGGTCGGCCAGATCTACAAAAACGATTCGGATCGTCCACTATATGAATCAGACAGGATAGTAATAAGACAGATGGGTGGAACGGCAAATAATATGACTCTTGATGTGGACTCATTACCAAAATTTGTTGAAGGTAGCCAGGTCCTTGTAAATCTGAAGGTGGACAATAACGGCTATTACTATGTAGTTGGAAACTCTCAGGGTCTATACAAAGTAGTTAATGAAAAATTGATCAAGGATACTCAGGATGCAAACACAATGTTTGTCAGACACGGGGCAACTGGTGAAATACACTTTGAACCGGGACAGATTAAAGAAATAAACATGGAACAGATGAAGGCAAAAATTGAAAAAGTAACAAACTCAGAGGAGTATTAATATGAAGAAACTTTTAATACTGGGATTAACCCTTACTCTAACATCAAGTGTTTATGGCTATACACTTAATTCAGTAGCTCAAGCTGGTGCACGCTGGAGAAGTTTCCCCGTAAGCATGGAGTTAAATTCTGCCAATTCCGGATTACCGGACACGGAAGTACAGAGGGTAATATCGAGTGCCATGAATAAATGGAACACAGGAATAGCAATAGATGGCGGAATCTGTTGCATGGAGTACAGACAAGGTAAATAGTTCCAATAGAAGTATCTATGGTGATGATCTTGAAACAATATCACTGCATGAACTTGGACACGTTTTAGGTCTTGGACACACAACTGTAAGTGGTGCTGTTATGAACGCTACAAGAATGACAAAAACAGTAAGAGAACTATCACAGGATGACATAGAGGGTGGACAATATCTTGCAAGTGTTACCGGTGGAGGAGCCACTGGATCAGGTTCCAGTGCTAACGCAAGTCATACAGCCGGCTGCGGTTCCATCACAAACAATAATGCTAAGAGCAACAGCAGCAATATAGGTGGAATGGGTGCAATGATGTTACTACCTTAAACCATACTTATATTTGCAAGAAGAAAAGCGACTACAATAAATTAATCACAGATAATTTCTCTGGCTAGTTTATCCGCCTTGTCATTATATTTATTCCCGCTATGACTCTTTACCTTATTCCAATGGATCCTAATTCCAGAGGCTCTTATATAATCCCTATAATCCTGCGTAACCGGGTTCTTTGCCTTCCATGCTCCCGTAACCCAATCTTTTATACCTACATAATCATAATGAATGTATATCTCTTTAACCTTTTGTTCTCTGCACCAAAAAATTATTTCTTTAACAGCTTTAA
>JAPLFT010000058.1 GCA_026390535.1 Pseudomonadota bacterium | reverse complement strand
CCAGCATTTCCGGAAGTGATCCCATTATTTCTCCGATGCTGAAAACCTGTATTATCATAGGTCTAAAAAGTCCGCTTCTTATCAGAAAAGGTGTTATTGATTCGTTCTTTTCTGCTGCTTCCCTGGCTTTAAGCAACCATTCTTCGAATATGTGATTATCTATTTTTTCGGACGCTAATTCCAGAGAACGTGCAAGAGAAAGTCCTGATCGTAATGCTATGTTTAAAGTCAGTACTGTCCTCAATGTATAAACTTCTTTGAAAAAATAAGATAACCAGGGCAGTTTAAGCAATAATCCGTCCAGGCTTAATCGTGCAATTTTATTTTTAATGAGTATATAAATCCCGAATCCTGCCGCTAAAAGAAAAGCTACTATAAAAAATATATTTTCTCTTATTATCCCGCCGATAGTCGTTATTGTAAGCAGGGTTATAGGCAATGGCAGGTTGTATGTCCTATAGATATGTACAAAAACCGGTGCTATGCCCACCACTATTATTGCAAAAGCCGCTATTATTATAGATATTATGGCGAGAGGATACAGAACTGTTTTTCTCACGGTCCTGTTTACTTCCTGTTCCTTTTTGGAATATTCCAGCCATTCTCCCAATATATATTCAAGATTTCCCCGCAAAATTTTTGAGAGTTGATGACATGTCCCTCATTGTTTGTGTTGAACCCTCGGATTTAAGTACGTCCAATGCCTGCGTTATAGTAAGTCCGGCCCTAAACATTACCAAAAGTTCTTTTACAAAAAATAATCTTTCTTCATCGGAAAAATAAGTACTAACAGAAGAAGAGACAGGTATTACTTTCTTTTTTGCGTATAACTGTTCTTTTATTTTTACGGGACGTATTTTTTGAGATCTGAGCTTGATTCTTAGGTCAACCTCGTTATCCGCAAAAATCTGGCCTTTTATGTTCTCTCCTTCCCTGGAAACACCCTCATAGTAAAAATCAGGCATGGTTATAACCTCTTAGATTTTTAGTGATAACATCTTTGTATATTTTGAGTTCAGGATCTGTTTTTGTTGAAATCATACCGTCTTCAGATACGGTTATAAGATGAAGTACATTTGATTTGTCCATTTCTTTTGCAAGCTGCGGGGTTGTTCCGACTACGACCAATTTGTTATAGCTCAGATTCTCAAGCAGGCTTATAGCTGATTCCGAGGTACAATCAGGGACTAAAACACACTCACTGCTTATCTGATCGGCTATTCTTATAAGCACATCAAGCTCAGTTTCCGGTTTGTAGATGTTTATTATGTTTGAGCTTAGATCTTTAAGACTAAATAATTTATTTTTTTCTATTATGACCATCGTAATTTTTCTATTTGAAGCGATATAGGATGCTATGGAATAGGAATTTAAGAATCTCTGCTCCTGTAATTTTGATGAGACAATAATGATCCCTTTACTGTTGTAGCACGCTGAAGAAAGAGATTTATCCATATTATCTATTGGATGTACAAGCGGAAGATATCTAAAAACCAGGCTGTCTCCTACAGCCATAAGAAGAAATTCCTGCTCAGCTACACTCATTATTACTGTTTCATCCCAGCTGCTATTTTCATCCCTGTTTCCGCTCATATACCGCTTGCGGAGTTCTTCTATCAGATTACTACTGACGGGTAATATGCCGTTTAGATATGTTGTTTTTCCATCGTTATTTGTTAACAAAGGAAGACTACCGGTAGAAAGCCGGATTTCTTTACAGCCATTTTTGACCGCAAAGAGAAGAATGTTTTTAAGTGTATTGATATCCCCCATAAACTCTCGCTATTCTAACATCGGTGACGTTTTTTGTCAAAAACTGCTAAAGATTAGTTGCCTGGCAGTTTGCCTTAATATATAAGTGCCTAGAGTTACTGTATGGAAAATCTGTTGTTACATTGCTGTTGTGCCCCTTGTGCCACCCATCCTTTTGAGGTGCTGAAGGGCTATAATATCCTGCCGTTCTTCTCAAATTCCAACATACAGCCGGAAGATGAATACAAAAAACGTCTGGATGCCTTTAATCATCTCTGCTCCATAACCGGTAAAGAGCCGATAATTGACACCTACGAGCCTGAAAAATGGTTGGAATATATAAAGGATCTGGAAAATGAGCCGGAAAGGGGTAAAAGATGTAAGGTATGCTTTGAGTTTAGGCTCAGAAGGGCCTTTGAGTTTGCCAAAAAGCGAAACATCAAATATATTACAAGCTCTCTGACAACAACAACCTATAAGGATACGGCCACGGTTTTTGAGGTTGGAAGAAAACTTTCTCTGGAATATGGAATTGAATTTAAGGGAATAAACTTTAAAAAGAATGACGGACATAGAAAAAGTGTTGAACTATCTAAAAAATATGGATTGTATATTCAAAATTACTGCGGGTGCATTTTTAGCCTCCAGGATAGACGGAGAAAAGTAAGTTGATAACCCTTATTCCTCTTATAATTTTTTCCGGTATATTCGCTCAAAACACCGATATAGTTCCTACACCGGAACAGATGGATCAGCTTCTTAATGACTCAACCATAGAACAGGTTCAAACGAATGTTGAGCAGAAGAAGGAGCCTAAAAAGATCAATAAGAAAAATAAGAGAAAAATGATTAAGGAAAAAGGGATTAAAACCAAAGGAATTAAGCCAGCAAAAATTAAAAAAGCAAAGAATATTAAAAAAACTAAAAAGGCAAAAAAAATGATAAACGGAGGAGAGAATGCAGATGAATAAGCCCAGAAGCCTGGTCACGGATAAGGATTTTACAAAACAGGAGATCCTGACCATTTTTGACAGAGCCAAAAAAGTTAAGGCTGAAGTTAAAAGCGGAAAGTTTGTTCCGTATCTTGCAAATAAGACATTGGGAATGATATTTGAAAAATCCTCGACCAGGACAAGGGTCTCTTTTGAAGTCGGAATGTATCAGCTTGGCGGTACGGCACTGTTCCTTTCCTCAAAGGACATTCAGCTTGGACGTGGAGAAACCATAGAGGATACAGCCCGTGTCCTTTCAAGATATCTGGATATAATTATGGCAAGGACCTTTGAGCATTCCAAGGTTGAAGATCTTGCAAAGCACGGCAATATCCCAATAATCAACGGATTAACGGACCTATTACATCCGTGTCAGGCTCTTACAGATTATTACACGGCATATGAAAAGGGTAAAAAACTGGAGGGATTGAATTTTGTATACCTGGGCGACGGCAACAACATGGCTCACTCACTGATGCTGACAGGAGCGATACTGGGCTGTAATGTGGTTATATGTTCTCCAAAGGGAATGGACCCGGATGCAGCTGTTGTTAAAGACGCAAAAGCACTTGCTTCAAAATCAGGCGGCAGTGTTAATGTTATAGAGGATCCAAGGGAAGCCTGTAAAAATGCGGATGTAATTTACACCGACGTATGGGCATCTATGGGACAGGAAGCGGATTTTCATGCAAAGGAAAAAATTCTAAGACCATATCAGGTTAATAAGGCGCTTTTCTCTTTGGCAAAGAAAGATGCATTTTTTATGCATTGTCTTCCTGCGCACAGGGGAGAAGAGGTTACAACTGATGTTATAGACGGTCCTAACTCCGTTATATTTGATGAGGCTGAGAACAGGCTTCATGTGCAAAAATCAATCATTTTATTCTTAATGGGAAAATAACTTTATGAGCACAGGCCCGCATCCTCTAGTTGAACGCATCGCGAATGGTGTAAAGATACCTTTTGGAAAAGTCGATTCGGTACTTAATCTGTCGTCACAGGGTGCAACGGTAGCCTTTATAGCAAGGTATCGTAAAGAGCACACCGGCGGTTTGGATGAAATAGCCATCAGAACCATCCTGAGTGAACGGGACAGGATCCTCTATATACTGGATAGACAGCAGACGATAATAAAGGCGATAGAAGAACAAAAAAAACTTACGCCTGAACTCAAGGCCAGGATACAGTCAACTTTTGACAAGCTGGTGCTCGAGGATATCTATGCTCCATACAAAAAGAAGAAAAAGACCAAGGCCGATATTGCAAGAGAATTAGGGATCGAACCGTTTGCCGATTCAATACTCAGACAGAGGATAGAAGAGGGTGAGTATCTGAGATTTGCCAGAAGTTATCTTGATCCTCTAAAGAATCTTATAGATCCCGCTGTGGTGGTTGAACATGCTATCAATATAGTAACGGAAGTAATAGCTCACGATGTGGATCTTAAGAAAAAGCTGCGGGAATATACATTTGAAAACGGTTTTATATATTCCAAAAAAGCTCCAAGATTTACAGAAGAAAACTCAAAATTTGAGACATATTTTAATTATAAAGAAAAAATAAAGAACCTTATAAACCCCAAGAGTTCTCATAGAGTTCTAGCCATACAGAGAGGTTTTAATGAAAAAGCACTCAGCATAGGTGTAGAAATCGATGCTGCACAATGTATGCAGACCATAAATGAAACATACATGAAGAATCCAAAATGTATATTCAGCCCTCTATTAATAAAGGCTATGGAGAATGCGTATAAGGAATATCTGTCTTCTTCTATAGAACTGGATATTTTTAATGAACTTAAAAGCTATGCCGATACAGCTGCTGTTAGTGTCTTTTCAAAGAACGTCAGGGATCTGCTATTGCAATCGCCTCTTGGGGAAAAAATCATACTTGGAATGGATCCTGGATTTAGAACGGGATGTAAACTATCTGTAACCGGCCGTGGTGGAGAATTACTGGATCACATCACAATATATCCGGCGGAGCCCCATAACAAGATAGAAGAGTCGGAAAAGATAATGTTGGATCTTTTTGCAAAACATAATATTGAGGCTATAGCAATAGGTAATGGCACAGCGTCAAGAGAAACGGAAAAATTTGTTTTTGATCTTCTAAAGAAAAATTCATTGGATGCTAAGATAATATGTGTTGTAGTCAACGAGGCCGGTGCCTCAATATACAGTGCCTCCGATGTTGCAAGAGAAGAACTGCCTAGCCTTGATATAACATTCAGGGGTGCAGTAAGTATAGCCAGAAGGCTTCAGGACCCTCTTGCGGAACTTGTAAAGATAGAACCTAAATCGATAGGTGTGGGACAGTATCAACACGATGTTGATCAGAAAAATCTTAAGGAAAGCTTAGAGGCAGTGGTAGAGGATTGTGTCAACTATGTTGGCGTAGACCTTAATACCGCAAGTCCTCATCTGCTTGCCTATGTTTCCGGAATAGGAAAAACTATATCTACTTCAATAGTTGAACACAGGAAAACAAATGGACTATTCAAAAATAGGGGCGAACTTACTAAAGTTCAAAAACTGGGAGAAAAAATATTTGAGCAATGTGCGGGATTCTTGAAAATAAGAAATGGTGATAATCCTCTGGATAATACCGGAGTACATCCGGAGAAATATCAACTTATAGAGGCTGTTTGTACCAAGGCTGGAACCACCGTATCTGCTATTCTTGGCAATAAGGAAGAGGTAATCAGGCTCTTTAGCAGTGAAGATGTTATTAAGGAATTTGGAGAATATACGATCAAGGATGTAATAGAGGAACTTAAAAAACCGGGAAGAGATCCAAGAACAATATTTAAAAAAGTTGAATTTCACGAGGGCCTTAAATCCATAGCTGATCTTAAAACAGGTATGATAGTTAACGGGGTCATAACTAACATAACGAACTTTGGCGTTTTTGTTAACATAGGCGTTCACGACGATGGATTGGTCCATATCTCCGAACTGACGGATCATGGATTTATAAATGACCCAAGACAGATACTGTCTCTTGGTGAAGAAATTAGGGCAAAGGTTATAGGCCTTGATGTAGAGAAAAAACAAATATCACTCTCTATAAAGCAGGCAAAAATTCAAGAGAGAAAGCCGGAAGTAAAACCTGAAAAGCGATATGACTCCAGGGACAACAGACCTCAAAACAGAACACAATCTGGTTCTCAGAGTAGACCGCAGGGTAGTAGCTCACAGGGTAGGCCAGGCAGCAGGACTGACAACAAGAGCCCCGGTGGTCCTAGCAGATACGCAGATAATAGAGGGAAACCCAGATATGATAACAGGAGACAGGATTCTCCAAACAGAGAGCCCCGTCCACCGCGTATAGACCCCAATTCCCCGTTCGCAGTGTTGGCTCAGATAAGAGATAAAGTAACTAAGAAATAAATATCAAGACATATTCAAACTCAGACTTAATCGTCTTCGTCCGTTTGTTCTATGGTTGTTTCTTCTTCATCAACGTTTTTGTCCTGATCTTCAACCCTGTGCAGAAGGTCGTTGCCGTAGTTTGAGATAAAAGATACATCAGTGGCAAATAATTCATAAGCAGGTCCAACACCTTCTCTATTGAATAT
>JAPLFT010000137.1 GCA_026390535.1 Pseudomonadota bacterium | reverse complement strand
AAGTTCGGACAGATCTTCGGGACCATCATATTTATTATAAAAAGCCCTGAAAATTTTGTTTTCTTTATTACTTATTTTATTATTTTTAATTAAATCTTCTACATCCTGATCCTCTGGTGTTAACGTTTTCTTGTCGGCTTTGCCTTTTCCAGCCCCTTTTTTTGTTTTTAATTTAGTTTTGGTTTTTTCTTCATCTTCTAAAGAGGGTTGGGTTGGCGTTAACGTTTTCTTGTCCGCTTTATCTTTTCCAGCTTCTTTTTTTGTTTTTAATTTGGTTTTGGTCTTTTCTTTATCTGCTAAAGAGGGTTTTGCAGGAAAGTATTTTGCCAGAGAGAACACATCAGGATTGATCAAAGCATTATTATTCCAATTTAATTTTTCCATATCCGTTTTTAACATCGGAGAGGTTTCTGGATGTTTCTGGTAAAGAAAATCTATAAAACTTGAATAATTCGTCATTAAGAATAGAGTATTCGGTAAGGTTCTAAGGTTAGAAATGTTATCCATAAGATAGGTAAAATAAAACGCTAAGTAAGAAGAATATATCCCCTTATCTCTAACTCCGGTTAATATAAGTACCGACTTGGGGTCTATACTGTTACTCAAAGATAAAAGAAGTTTTTCAAAATATTTTACATCGTAATCGCCAAAAGGATTATTGTGTTTATTTGGTTCATGATTTTTATTTATAAATAATGAATTTGTTCCTTTATATGTAGATCCCCAGGCATTACTTATATCCAGGGCACCAATAGTCAATCCCCGCGCTTTTATATTATCTGCTATCTGACGCATTAGATCAGTATCTGTAAGATCAACTAAATGGGCACTTATACGACCTTCATTAGTCATAGATTTTAATCGATTATAAAGGATCTGATTAAAATGATAATTATAATCAGTAATAATATAATTATTCGTACCAGATACCAGATCCATGATAACATCATCGCCATCACGCAATTCACGTTGAAAGAAATCAAAATTTCTCTTATCCGTCAGCACGTCCCTTACTTCGGAGGCCAGAGGTCCCTCGTACTCATTTACTCTTTTAACCCATTCATCACCGCTTGCTTTTAATATAAGATACCTTAGATCTTCCTTGCTCCTAGATATGGATATCAAACCAATTTTTATTCTGTTATATAGGACGACACCGCCATACTTATCTATTAAAAGCAAATCTGATGCTCCTGTCATTGATGCGGATATAAATCCCCGTTCACTTCCTACTGAGATATAAACTCCTTTGTTGATTTTATCGAATATAGGCTTAGCGTTTTCCGGATGTAATTCATTAGGCTGTATATAACTATCTGGATCATACACAGAGCCAAAATCTAATTTGTCATTTGGGATTCTCTTATTTTCCGGTACAAAATCATAAATCTGATAATCCGGTCCCTGAAGTTTCTCTTGCTTGTGTAATAAATCGCCTTGTTCAATCATTTTCCCATCTACATATTTGTACGTGGTTGTGTAAGGAGATCCTATCTTTTTATAGACTCCCGTAGTTACTTCCTCATATGAACCATCATCGGTAATAATCTTTTTGGTAATATCTTGAACATTTATAATTCCGTTATTTGATCCCGGAGCTTCAACCTTACCTGTATTTTCTTCCAGTGAGGGTAAACCAGGTCGCTCACTTGACGACTCTTCTCCCTGCAATTTATCCGGATGTGTCCACTCAGGGATATTCGGGTATAAACCTGCATTAACGCTTTGGTTAAGCATGTTCCTGGGACCATTTATATTAGAATTATTACCTTTCTTTGGTATAATTTTATTATTGGTTTTTGAATTATTTGTTTTTGGTGCCCATGTATAATCATAATCTATGTGCCATGTTCTACCACTAGGTTCAACAACATTATGTCCGGTTTCAATGGAATTTTTTTCTATATCAGGCAGGATATTTTCAAGATCTTTTTTTACATCGGAAGCAGTTACAGTCTCTATATTAGTATACCACTTATTTACAAAATCCTGTACCATTCCGGCGGGTATATTATTAAAATATCTGTGATTTCTAAATTCATATTTACCACTAGGCTGTGAAAAGAGTATAAATGTTCCTGATTTCTGGTCCTTTTCGAGTTTAAAAGCCTCCCATGCAGCTACAATATTCGGATTGGTATCTGATTGCTGTCTTTCCTGTATGGTTAATTGCTTTAACTCAAAATTTCCGTTTCCATCAAGGGAGTATGATAATTTCATCTTTTCTTCTCTGTAATTACTGCCCTGACGAGTGGGAAGGATACTAAAATATTCAGTAAGTACAATATCGGTATCCGTTCTCTCGATCTTTGCTCTGGTCGAACCATCGGAATAAGTTCTTAAAACACGGTTTATATCAAGTATCATTCTTTTGCCGGTTTCGTCGAAAATATAAAGCTCGTTAGGATCAGTCTCGTATAGTTTTCTCCATCTATTTGGGTATAGTGGATCGGGATAATACGCCTGGCCGCCTACTACTATGTATTTGGTAGGTCTCATATCGGGAGTCTCATGGTCGTGATCATATTCAGGCATCGTAGCCTTCACAGGTGCAACGCCCATTATCCCTGCAGTAATCGGAGTTACTTTTATATTTGATACAGTTATTGGGTTTGGATTAGCCGAGACATTTGGTACAGTCTTTAAGTTCCTTGTAATCGTACCTTCCGGGGCCTTAAGGATATTGGTCAAGGCCATTCCTTCTTTTGTGTCTATTATTATTTGCTTGGTATTTAGATTTTTTATTACAGTAACCGGTTCTTTTACTGATACGCCTATCCCCGTGGGACCATTGCTCGTAGGATATGTAGGAGCTCTGGTTGAAGCCATTAGTCCTTCATCACTTTCACCGAGGATCATAGCGTCATTTTGTCTAAAGATTCTGGCTAACTGTTTTGTTATGTTTGGAGCAAATATATCTGCCTTAGTACCTAGCGTTCCACCCAGCGATGCGTCAAACGGTTTAACCTCATTCAAACTAATTTCATTTATACTGCCAAGCCTTTTAGAAGAAAAAGACTCCTTGTATACACTACCAATAGGTTCATTATACACACCACCCAGAATACTAAACAACAATACCTGAGATGCAGCTTCAAGGAATGGTCTGTTTATAGCGTTGTATTTAAGATCCTCAACTATGTTTGCACCTATTATACTGGTCCAAGTATTTTGTATTTGTCGTGCCCTTGTTTGAAGGTCCGAAAAATTTATTTGATCTTCAGAAGAAAGACCATCCGGTGTTTTTACAGATGTTATCTTGTCGCTAAGAGCA
>JAPLFT010000342.1 GCA_026390535.1 Pseudomonadota bacterium | reverse complement strand
TAACAGATTATGGAAAACTAATTTCTCCATAGAACAAATATCAGCGTTAAAAGAATTTTTAGGCAAAAAACTTGGTGCTGAGCATATTTTGTTTAAGCTCATAAATGATGACGCTTCGTGGCTCAATGACTTAAACTCCTTAATAAATCTTACTGGCAAAGATTTTCCCTCTAAAGTTTTTGATTTTAAAGTTAGTGAACAAGATATAGACGGAAAGTTTACGGTCACACTCCCTTCTTTTTCCAATGGTCTACAAATTGCCAGCTATCTTGAAGTATTATCGTATAATCTTTTAACTTTTGTGGAAGAGTTCTTAACATTTTCACTAGCTGAGAACCTAGATAATAGACTCACAGTTTATGATATCCCCGAACAATTAAGAAATAAAAGCGCCGCAGTTAGATTTAAAGTTGGGGTAAAAGAAGGGATAGATATTTCACAATTTAAAAACGATGCTAAATTTTCTAAAATCTATAGATCTGGACAACAGCAATACCAACTTAGAGATAAATTTCGAGAATCAAGATTTGGAAAAGTTAAGCCAATTATCCATAGTGAATATAATGGCAAAAAAGCTATAGTCGTTGGAAACACTGTACACTTCGGTGATTGGAAAACATTTATCGACTTTTTATACGACTATTTAAAAATTAAGTTTGGTAAGGATTGGTGGAGAAATGAAGCCACTAAACCAGAGGATTCTTGTTCGCCTGTAATGAACTGGGCACGACAATACTTTATTCACCAACGACAACATTCAACAAAAGAAGATGGACTGTTCTGTATAGACCCAAATGGCCCTATGCACGCTTATCTTTCTCTTGCATATGACTTGTTTATATTAGAGGACAATCAAAAGCTTCAAGAGACTCTAATTGCTAGAATGCGGCAACCTAATAAGTCAAATTTTATGGGAGCCCGTTATGAAGCGACAGTGGCTTCAATATTCATTAAAGCAGGATTTGACATAGAATACGAAGATGAAAGTGACTCTTCAGAAAAACACCCAGAGTTTATTGCTATTCACAAAAATACAGGGGAAAGAATTGCAGTTGAAGCTAAAAAACGAAACAGAGGCGCTATTACAGAAAGTGACAATGAAGCACAACGAGGAATAACTGGGCTGTTAAAAGATGCTATAAGCAAATTCAAGGGAATTCCTTACATCATATTCATGGAGTTAGGTTTGCCTCCTATTGATGGCAATCCAATGGAAAAACCTTGGATAAAAAAGTTATTAGATACACAAAACTTATCTGGAATGCGTGATGCTGAGGGTAAGGATTGTTGTAATATGGTTGTGTTCACAAACTATCCAACAGAACACCCGGAAGAAATTTCAAAATTTCCCAAACATAGCTATATTGTTTCCCAATCTCTAGTTCCTAAAGTTGAGATAAAAAACAGATTTCACTTACAAGAAATTGTAGCAGTATTGGATAAGCAAAGCCAAATTCCTAGTTGGTTCGACGAATAGTACAAACTAAGGATATTAAACTGGAGAATATTTGCAATGAAGGAACTAATACAGTGTATCTATTGTAAAGAAACAAAACCATCCTCTAGAGAACATGTTTTACAAAAATCCTTAGGAGGTAATCTTGTAGAGAAATTTGTGTGCGAAGACTGCAATCAAAGTTTTTCTTCTATTGACCAAGCTCTCACTGAATTTAGTCTAATTTCTCTTAGTAGAGTGGTCAACCAGTCTACTGATAGTAATGTAAAACTTGGCGGAGAACATTTTATTAAATCTGAGGATGGATATCATTATGAAGTGGAGATGAGAGGAGGCCTTAAGCCTTTATATAAACCGCAGTTAGGTCTTATATTTAACGATAATCAAATTGAGATTAAGACAATTGCATCATCTAAAGAGGACATCCTTTTGTTGTACAAAACACTGAAGCAGCACATCGTCAATAATACCGTAGATAAAATACACATTAAAAACAACCCCAAGAACAGCGATGAAAAAGGATTTATTCCAAGACTGGTTCTACATAGAAAGAAAACATTATA
>JAPLFT010000111.1 GCA_026390535.1 Pseudomonadota bacterium | reverse complement strand
AACCATAGCATCACCGTAAGAAAGTAGTCTGTATTCTTTATCTACAGCCTCTTTATAGGCACAGACGATATTATCTACACCTGCAAAAGCCGAGACAAGATATATAAGAGTCGTTTCCGGATGATGAAAATTCGTCACAATAGCATCCACTATTTTAAATTCATACTCCGGTTTTATGAATACATCCGTGAACCCCATCGGTTTACAGAGATTAGCGGCCTTATCAAAAGCCGTCTCCAGTGTCCTTATGGTAGTCGTCCCCACAGCCCATATCTTTGAGCCTCTCTTTTTACATTCCTTTATTTCACGTTCAAGAGCACCCGGAACAGAATAAAATTCATCGTGCATAATGTGATTTTCCATATCTCGTATCATACTAAAAGTGCCATATCCCACATGGAGCGTTACAAAACCTATTTTAACTCCCTTAACTTTTATTTTATCAATAAGATCCTGTGTAAAATGCAATGCGGCCGTAGGTGCCGCAACAGAACCCTCAGCGGATGCAAAAACAGTTTGATAGTATTTCCCGTCGTCAATATTGGGCATTCTTTTTATATATGGAGGAAGTGGAAGCCGTCCAAATTCTTCCATGATCTTAAAAATATCCGCTTTATCATCAAATCTTACGACAAAAGTTCCATCATCATCATGAGATTCAACTTCCACTTTAACATCCGATTCACCGATAGATATAATGGCTCCCTTCCTCAAGTTCTTGCCTTTTATCAGGCAATGCCAGAAATTTTTTGAACTGGGGACAGGCCGGATAAGAAAAAGTTCAACTCTTCCCCCTGTGGATTTTACACCGTCGAACCTTGCCTTAACTACTTTGGAGTTATTAAAAACTACAAGATCTTCCTTCTGCAAAAGAGAAGGAATATTTTCAAAGACCATGTGTCGTATAGTGCCTGTATTTTTGTTAAGATATAGGAGTCTGCATTTCTCTCTTTCTATAAGCGGATACTGGGCTATAAGTTTCTCTGGTATAATTATATCCGATATTTTCACGCCCGTTGCTGCTCCCCAAACTAAAATGTTCCGATAGCAAAATGTAGTCTTCCAACCCTGTCCGGAGGTATTCTTTTTGATATACTGTATATATATCCATACTGAAGACTGATAGAACCGACTGGAAGTCTTATGCTAAGACCGGCACCGACCGAATCAAACGGTCCCTGTACTGTAGGATCCTGTGAATAGATCGTACCTATATCGTGGAAAACGCTTCCAACCAGTCTCCAGAACAGGTTCCTCCTAAGTTCCATGGTAAAAGTATAAAAATATTGATGAGGTAATACCGGAGTAGTATCATTGATGATATTCTCCCTATAACCTCTTATGCTGTCGATGCCCCCAAGGGAGAATCTTTCATCCTGCAATATTGATCCCCCATTCAATCCCTTTATATACCCAGCATCAAATCCAGCAACGATCATCCAATTCTTAATAGGGGTAAAATACGCCTTAGTGAGCTGTACTACTTTCAGATAATTTACTATGTCGTTACTTCGCAGGGAGTGCCCCCATTCACCGTAAACCTGAAAATTTATACCTCTGGTCGGATTAAATACCGAATCCCTGTTATCATATCGGTAAGTAGGTCTCAGCGAGTATTTCCAGTATGTGGAATTATTAGCTATCAGTGTCGCATCAAAAATATTGACCCTGTCAAAGGCGTTCCTTAGGATTAGATAGTGATTGCCCAATTTTTTTTCGAAATAGAAAGCTATATTAAGTTTCCTTCTTCCATAGTCGGGCAAGTCTTCCTTTTTAAATCCCACGTTTATCCTAAGATCGAAAGGTATATTTAAAAAATAAGGTTCATAATAAGTACCATCGATCTCATATTCCATGAATCTGTATGAAGATCCAAGTTTTCTTGATACAGATCCGCTCAATGATATTCTTCTGTTCCATCCGTTAAGATTATAATAACTTACTCCCGTGGCAACCCTTATTCCTGTGTCCGTCCTATATCCAAAACCTACTTCATACAGCCCTGCTTTTTTCTCTTCCACTTTAATAAGTATATCCCTATATCCCTCTCCCATCTCACTCGTTGGAAGAAGCATCACAGAAACCGAGCTAAATATGCTAAGTCCTGTAATAGCGTTCTCAGAGGTTTGAATGAGATCAAGATTAACCTTATCCCCTTCCTTTACCCTCATTTCCCTCGTAAGAACCCTTTCATTTGTCTTTACGAGTCCATTTATAAAGATTTTTCCTACCTTGTACTTATTCCCTTCGTTTATTTTAACTGTCATATCCACAAATCTATAATCATCGCTGTAAGAGAAAAGTTTTTCCTGATCCAGGGACATATCCACATACCCTTGATCCCTGTAGGTCTGTATAAGTTTTTTTATCCCTTCGCTCAATTTAGGTATTTTGACCATTTCTCCTTTTTTGAGACTAAGGATCTTGAATATCTCTTCATTTTTTAGAATGGTATTGCCTGTAACCTCAAGCTCCCTTATGGTAGTGGGCTCATCAACATCGATATCATAGTTTACATCCACGATGTTCTTACCCCTGGGAACAAAATCTACCTTTATCACCCTGGCTCTTATAAATCCTTCTTCATTGAAGAATTGTTCTATGGGGTCCTTAAGGCCTTCAAATTCGCTTTTTATAAAATATCTATAGCTGAAAAAATCTGGATCATTATCCTCAAGATAATTCCTGAGTTGTCTTCTATATTTGGCGTCCTTTACTGTAAAATTAATTTTTCCAAAGAATTTTTGAGCACCCTCATGTATAACAAATATTAGGTTTAACTCACCCTTGTTCGCACCAAGGTCCTCTTTTACATCAGCGTCGACATCGGCAAACCCGTATTTTTTATAATAGTTCTCTATTTTTTTTACAAGAGCTGGATAATATTCCCTAGAGAGCACATCCGTCTCCGTTATATCCAAAGTCCCTTTCAATATTTTTGGATCTGTAAAGGTATTATTACCCTCAAAAGTTATATTGAATCTTGGTCCTGTTCTTATCCCTATTGCTATTGATGCACTGAGCGTATCCTTGGATATATTTATTTCGCTTTTATATACCACATTCGAATAATAGTTATTGTTATGCAGATATCTTCTCAAGTCCTTGATCCTATCGCGTATATACGGTTCACTCAGTCTATCCCCAATCTTGATATTCAGCCTCTGCTTAAGTTCTTCATCAGACATAAAACCTTCGGCTTCCGTGTTAAGCTCTTTTATTATAGTTGGTGAACCTTCCTTTATAATCAGTGTGACTTTTATCTCATTTTTTTCAAGAGGCTTCTCTTCTAATTTAATATCTGCACTTAAGAATCCGTAGTCCTTATATAGCTTTTTGATCTTCTGGATAATCGACTCGCATGTATCTTCGCAATAGGATCCTATTAACTTAGTCCCCATTTCATCCTTTATAGCTGATGAAGTTATGGACAAATTCCCCTGCATCTCTATTTGAGCTATTTTCTTTTTTAGATCGGAAGAGCACACGT
>JAPLFT010000076.1 GCA_026390535.1 Pseudomonadota bacterium | reverse complement strand
ACTTGTTTGCTCAAATTCTCTTAGAAGCAACCAACTTCATAATGCGGCAGGACTTTTAAAAGAGGAACTTCGTAGGTGCGGTTCTCTTCTTATATCTACGGCAGATAAACACGCTGTACCTGCCGGTTCATCTCTTGCCGTTTCCAGGGATGATTTTGCGGATTCCGTAACAAAAAAGATAATGTCAACAAAGGGGATTACCGTTGTTGATCAGGAAGTTAAAAACCTTAATGCAATGTTGAGGGATTACGACGCGGTTGTTCTTGCTACCGGTCCGCACACATTCGGTGACCTATCTAACGAACTTAGGACTATAATAGGGGAGGAATATCTCTATTTTTATGATGCCATAGCCCCGCTGGTTGAACTCGGCGGTATCGATATGGATATGTGTTTTCGTGCTTCACGTGGAGGTGAGGGTAAAGAGGGTGATTATATAAATGCACCTTTCTCCAAAGATGAATACTACAATTTTGTTGATGAACTAAAGAATGGGATTAAAACCCCCATTCATTCAGGGGACGAGGGAGTCTTCTTTAGAGGCTGTATGCCGATAGAGGTTATGGCTGAGGATTCTGCTGACACCTTGCTTTACGGACCCATGAGGAGCGATGGTATTATAGATCCCCGCACGGGAAAAAGACCATACGCGGTGATTCAATTCAGGCAGGATCGGGCGGCTGGTGACATATATAATATAGTAGGATTTCAAACTCGGCTTACTTATCCGGAGCAAATGAGGATATTTAAGAAAATACCCGGATTGAAAAATGCGGAATTCGTTCGTCTGGGCTCGATGCATAGGAATACATATGTAAATGCCCCAAGAGTTATGAACCCGGATATGAGCCTTAAAAAGGAGAACAGAATATTTTTAGCCGGCCAGATAAGCGGAGTTGAGGGCTATATAGAGTCTATTGCTCAGAGTTTCTTTGTAGCCGGGACTTTACTGACGAGGTTTTTGGTGAGCAAGAGTTCATTGCCGGATTTTCCGGACTATACAGCCATGGGTGCTCTTAGGAATTATCTGATCAATGCCGAACCGGCGGGTTTTCAGCCTATGAAGATAAACTTGGGTCTGCTTCCTCCACTTTCGTCAGACGATAAAAAAGAATTTGTGAAGGCAAAAAGTAAATTTGAGAACAAACTGGGATTTTCAAAAAGATCCCTGGCATTTTTTGATAAATATATTTCTAAAATTAATTGACCCCCATGGATAAGGGTACTAAATATAGTTTCATCAAAACTTTAATGAAGGAGACACTATCTTGGTACCAGTAGCAGTATTTTTAACAAAGGGTGTTGGAAGACACAAAGAAAAACTCGCTTCCTTCGAGGAAGCTTTAAGAGTTGCAGGCATTGCTCCATACAATCTTGTCAGGGTCTCTTCTATTTTTCCTCCAAGGTGTAAAATGATTTCAAGAGAACAGGGACTAAAAAGATTGAAACACGGTCAGATAGTCTTTTGTGTAATATCAGAGAATGCTACAAATGAAGCCAACAGATTAATTGCAGCGTCAGTAGGACTTGCAGTACCTGCGGATAAAAATAAATACGGTTATGTCAGCGAGCATCATTCATTCGGTCAGACGGCCAAGATGGCCGGCGACTATGCAGAAGATCTTGCAGCCGACATGTTGGCAACAACACTCGGCATATCTGTAGATGACAGTCTTCGTTACGACGAGAGACGAGAACTATGGAAGATGAACAAGGAAATAGTAAAAACGATGAACGTCACCCAGTCCGCCGAGGGCAAAAGTGTAGGATGGACGACCGTCGTCTCTGCGGCAGTAATGATAGTGGAGCCGTAGTTTTAACGTGGCTCAGGACTTCAACGATTTTCTGAATTTTAAAAGCGATTACAAGGACGCATATTTTGTAATTATTCCGGTACCGATGGAAATAACCGTTAGTTATGGCCATGGAACATCAAAGGGCCCTCAGGCTATAATAGATTCCATATTCCAGCTTGAGGCGTACGACATAGAATTCAAAAAAGAGGCGATAGATGTACCTGTTCATACCATGGACGTTATTCAGGCAAATGATGCTCCCGGATATATTGAAAGGATAAGGCAGAGTGTAAGTAAATGTGTAAAAGACGGCAAAATCCCCATAGTACTTGGCGGCGAACATAGCCTCAGTTATGGCGTATTTCTGGGTTTGGCCGAGCATAAAAAGAATATATCGATACTTCATTTTGATTCGCATCTTGATCTTAGGGATTCTTATGAAGATTCAAAATATTCCCATGCAAGTGTGATGAAAAGGATAAGGGAACACACGGGATCTATCCACAGCGTTGTATCGGTCGGGATAAGAAGTGAGTCTTCCGAAGAAGCATACTATGTGGCAAAATCGGGACACAAGATCTTATATGCTCAGGATATATATAGAAAGGATGTAACATCAGAGTTAAATAAAGTTTTGGGGGACACCCTTTATATCACTTTTGATATAGATGTGTTTGACCCCTCTATAATGCCGTCAACCGGAACTCCTGAACCAGGGGGCCTGGAATGGTATCAGACCCTGGATATTTTGAAGGCTGCAGTAAAGGGTAGAAAAGTCATAGGTTTTGATATAGTAGAGCTTGCTCCGGACGGGGTGAACCACCATTCTGAATTTACTACCGCCAAGCTTTTATATAAAATGATGGCATATACGCTTAATTTTGGAGTAAGATAATCTAAGTGATCTCTGAGTTAAGGAGAAAAATATGGAAAATAATATGGGAAATAATAACCAGAAAAGAATAATAGCTTTCACAAAAGACGAAGTAATGCTTAGCGTATTGATAGAGAGCTCGTCCGAAGGGATGGTTTCCGTATATCCGTATAATGCCAATCTTTCCGAGATGAATTTTGATAACAGCGTGGTGCTATTGGATTACGACGTGGAAGACTTTAATGTAGAGACAATGCTGCCTATACTGGTAAAAAATGCCGGGACGGAAAATAAAATTCTGGTTATTTCCAAGAACTGTGACAGGAAGAATGTTGTCAATTGTGCCAAAAAGGGTGTTTCGCGTTTTATTGTAAAACCTTTAAATAAGAAGAGATTTAAAAAATATGTATTACCTTATCTTGTAGAATCCAAAGAAGAGGTTATTGCAGCAACTCTGTAAGTCCCATTATGGATATTAAATCATTAAAACACACGATATTCGGTCATCCCAAGGATATAGATGATCCTCATATATTCCATAAACTGGCTCTTATACCCACTCTTGCATGGATAGGATTGGGCGCTGACGGCTTGTCTTCCTCTTCATACGGTCCGGAAGAGGCTTTTAAGGTTATTATAAATCATCCTTACCTGGCTGTTTTTCTGGCACTTGCTACAGCGATGACAGTATTTATAATATCTTACTCGTATTCCAGGATAATAGAGTATTTTCCTACGGGCGGCGGTGGTTATATAGTTGCTACTCATACACTGGGAAAAGGTGCCGGAGTAGTATCAGGTTCCGCTCTTATAGTTGATTATGTCTTAACTATTACAGTTTCTATAGCGTCTTGCGGTGATGCTCTGTTCAGTTTTTTGCCGATGCATTTACACCACTATAAACTGTCATTTGAGATATTTTTGGTAATTGCTCTCATTGTATTAAACATAAGGGGTGTTAAGGAATCTATAAAAATTCTTGCACCTATCTTTGTTATTTTCATACTTACGCATATTCTATTAATAGGGTATGGCGTCTTTTCCCATGCCTCACAGATATCCACCGTTACTACGGAGATAAAAACAGATTTTAATAGTGGATTAAGCACACTTGGATGGCTGGGTATGTTAATGTTGCTGCTACGTGCATACTCAATGGGAGGAGGAACATATACCGGAATAGAGGCTGTATCTAATGGCTTGCAGATAATGAAAGACCCCAAGGTTAAGACAGGAAAGAGGACTATGCTTTATATGTCTACTTCACTTGCCCTTACAGCCGGCGGTCTTTTATTATGTTATTTACTTTTTCATATAACGCCGACAGCCGGAAAAACGATGAACGCAATGTTGGCCGGAGCTTTATTTTCAAAATGGCATTTTGGATATCAATTGGCCCTGATAACTATACTGTCTGAAGGAGCCCTATTATTAGTTGCCGCCCAGACCGGTTTTATAGACGGTCCCAGGGTTATGGCAAATATGGCTATTGACGGCTGGTTTCCCAGAAGATTTTCTGCGTTATCCGAACGTTTTACGATGAGAAACGGGGTATTATTGATGGGATGTTCGGCCCTTCTTGTACTGGTATATACTCGAGGCTCAATAGGCTTTTTAGTTGTAATGTATTCTATAAATGTCTTCCTTACATTCTCTTTGTCACAACTGGGTATGTCGAAATTTTTCATAACCAACAAAAAAACACTTCCTGAGTGGAAACGTCAGCTTC
>JAPLFT010000081.1 GCA_026390535.1 Pseudomonadota bacterium | reverse complement strand
AGTGTGGGTTATTCTGATCATACGTTGGGAATAGAAGTAGCTATAGCGGCTGTAGCTTTAGGTGCCACTATCATAGAAAAACATTTTACGATGGACAAGAATATGAAAGGTCCAGACCATAAATCCAGTTTAGAACCTAAAGAACTTTCTCTTATGGTTGAATCAATAAGAAATGTAGAAAAGATATTTGGGGACGGCATTAAAAAGCCCTCAAAGTCTGAATTAAAGAACAAGGGAATAGCGAGAAAAAGCATCGTAGCCTTAGTTAATATAAAGAAAGGAGAAGTTTTTTCGGAGACTAACCTTACAGTTAAGAGGCCTGGCACGGGGATTTCACCAATGACGTGGGACAACGTTATTGGAACGATCGCTAAAAAAGATTTTGAACAGGATGATCTAATAGAGATATGAAAAAGAATATTTGTGTAATCACAGGAAGCAGGGCGGAATATGGTGTTTTAAGACCGTTAATAAACGAGATTAAAGCATCAAAAAACTTTAATCTTCAGCTTGTTGTAACAGGGATGCACCTTTCTCCTTATTTTGGTTATACATATAAGGAAATAGAGAAAGATGGTTTTAAGATAAACTATAAGATCAATATCTCTTTGGGATCAGATACAGCCCAGGGAATATCCAGATCTATGGGGCTTGCAATGATAGGTTTTGGTAAGGCCTTTAATAAGCTGGGAGCTTTTGATGATGCTTTTAGACATTCAATAACTAAGATGAGTTATTTCCATTTTACGTCTACTGAGGAGTATAGAAAAAGGGTTATTCAGCTTGGAGAAGACCCTGCCAGGGTCTTTAATGTCGGGGCCATAGGCCTTGATAATATTAAAAGTATTAAATTATTATCCAAATTAGAATTGGAGAAAAAGATTAAATTTAAGTTTAACAAAAAGAACTTATTAATAACATTTCACCCAGTCACTCTGGAGCAAGATACTGCCAAAACTCAAGTTAAAGAGATCTTATCTGTGTTATCAGGATTAAAGGGGACTAATTTAATATTTACAAAAGCTAACGCAGACAGGGGTGGAAGGGTTATAAATAGAATGATAGATGCGTTCGTTAAAAAGAACAAGAACGCGACGGTGTTTGGCTCTATGGGACAACTTCTATATTTATCCACAATGAAGTATGTTGATGCGGTAGTGGGTAATTCGTCCAGTGGAATAGTGGAGGCCCCAAGTTTTAAGATAGGTACTATAAATATAGGGGACAGACAGACCGGTCGTATTAAGGCCGCCTCTGTGATAGATGCTACGCCTGATAAAAAAAGCCTTTTAACGGCACTTACCAAACTTTACAGTAGATCGTTTCAGAAGGATTTAGGCTCAGTTGTCAATCCTCATGGAAATGGTCAGACTGCAAAAAAAATAATCGGTATCTTTAAAAATATTAATTACAAAACGTCGATAAAAAAGAAATTCCACGATCTATAAGGAGGGCTTCTATGAAGGTGCAACAATTATCATCCGATATTACCATATATCCGCATGAGTCTGTAAAAGTGGCCCTTAAAAAGTTGGATAAGACAGCCAGAAAGGTCATAATAGTTATAGATGAAAACAATAAGCTTCTTGGCACATTATCAGATGGTGATGTGAGAAGATACATCTTGGATAACAGAAGCTTAGATCAATCCATACAAGGTGTGTTTAACACTGTGCCGGTGTTCGTTAGGGATGAAGATATCTTTGAAAAAAATATTAAAAATATTTTAATAAATAAAAAGATAGAGTTATTACCTGTAATAAACTGCGATAAAAAAGTGAGCGGGTATTTAACGTGGGACCAGGTCTTTGAACTATCTAACGATACACATAATAATTATATTGGAAGGGAACTTGATATCCCTGTGGTGATAATGGCCGGTGGTAAAGGTACAAGGCTGGAGCCTTTCACTAATATTTTTCCAAAGGCATTGATCCCTTTTGAGGGCAGGACCATCTTAGAGGTAATTATTAGCGAATTTAGAAAGCATGATATAAAAAATTATTATCTTACCTTGAATTACAAAGGGGCAATTATAGAATCTTACCTGAATTGTTTGGATAAAGAATACTCGGTGGAATATATAAGGGAAGAAAAGTTCTTAGGTACGGCTGGTAGCTTAAAATTGTTGGAAAATAAGATAAAAGGGCCCTTTGTGGTCTCTAATTGCGATATTATAGTTAAGGCCGATTATTCCGATGTTCTATCTTTTCATAATAAACATCAGGCCTCTTTAACTATTCTATCTTCAATACAACATTATAAAATACCGTACGGAATAGTTTCCTTTAAAGAGGGTGGTGAAGTTACGGAAATAGTGGAAAAACCCGAGTATACTTTTACAATAAACACCGGCGTATATATAATTAATGACGATGTGTTAAAGTATATCCCGTCAAACAAGAATTTTGATATGACGGACCTGATATCAATCCTTTTAAAGAATAACAAAAAGGTTATTACATATCCCGTTAATGAGAACGATTATTTTGATATAGGTCAATGGGATGAATATAAAAAATCTATAAATAAAACAGAGTTGAATTAAAGATGTATAACGATAAAAAAATATTAGCTGTTATTCCTGCAAGAGGTGGAAGCAAAGGCTTGCCCGATAAGAACATTAAAAAGCTTTATAATAAACCTTTAATAGTGTGGAGCATAGAACAAGCAAAAGAAAGCAAATACATCGACAGGGTTATCGTCTCTACAGATAGTAATGAAATAGCAAAAATAGCAGTAGATCATGGTGCAGAAGTTCCTTTTATTAGACCATCAGAACTAGCAAAAGATAATACCCCTACTATTGACGTTCTAGTGCATTTAATAAATCATTTGGAAAACAATGGATCCAAGTATGATATTTTATTGCTTTTAGAGCCTACTTCTCCTCTCAGAAAGAGGGGAGATATAGATAATGCAATGAAAGCGTTTATAGATAATTATAAAAATGCTGATTCCGTTATAAGTCTTGGGGAAGTTCATTTAGAAAACCCACACGCAATAAAAACCATAGAAAATAA
>JAPLFT010000064.1 GCA_026390535.1 Pseudomonadota bacterium | reverse complement strand
GGCTGTTAAAAATGATGCTCAGGATTTTGTCCTGTATGCCGCATATTTTAGGATCAAAGATGTAACTAAAGGAGCCTCGGATCTAGGTATTGAGGTAGTAGGCGGACAGTATTTTTCTACCTTTTATGGGATGGAACAGTATTATCAGCCATTTAAATTCATAGATAAGCCTCTGGATTTTAGGCTGTTCCCCAACAACATAACGCCGTTGTGATATATGGTGAACAAAAACTTTCTTGATGACGATATAATGACATATAAAGCATATATAACCGGCGCAGGTGCATTGAACGGTTAACTTTATCCGGATGAATTAAATGATAACGTAAATGCCGGCGGTATGAACGTAACAGTATCTTTTTTCCCTTTCATAAAGATGGCTTCATCAATAAAAGAATTATCATTGACCTTTAATCTAATGGCAATCGGCAGAACTTCAGCCAGAAGCAATTATAACTTCTTGCTGGGTTATAAATATGAAAGATTTGCCGCATCCCTTGAATATGCTCAGGCATACAGCAAAAATGTCAGCAACAGGATATCCGCAGTCAGCTTTAGCACAAGTCTGGATGTAGTGGGACCATTGCAAGTGCTTGGCAGATATGATTACAGCGATATAAAAAATCCCGCCATAACTTTTGTACCAAACAAACTGGATCATTTTGTTCTCGTCGGATTAAATACAAAATGGTTTGATGCACATTTTCAGGTCGCGGCAACATTCGACGTAAATTACGATCCGTCTTCAAGAGTGGAAACATCCAAAAGGTTTATGTTAGCGACCCAGACATTGATATAAGTTCAGGCGTTATTTATTTCTTTAGACGTTATTTATTTTTTTGCTGAAATAGTAATACCCAGTTCTTTCAGTTGCTCGGAATTTGCCGGGCTTGGTGAGCCTAGCATCATGTCCGTTGCCTTCTGGGTTTTTGGGAACGCTATAACATCCCTTATAGAGGATGCGCCCGTCAGTATCATTATTATACGGTCAAGGCCAAAAGCAACACCACCGTGAGGCGGCGTACCATAAGTCAATGCTTCAAGTAAAAATCCGAATTTTTCCTGAGCCTCCTTATCACCTATTGATAGTGCTTTGAACATTGCCTTTTGAACATCTTCCCTGTGTATCCTCTGGCTTCCTCCGCCCAGTTCCATACCGTTACATACGAGGTCGTAGGCCTTCGCACGTATCTTTTTAAGATCGTCTTTATTCCCTCTTATGAACGCATTTACGTCCTCGTCCCTTGGGGATGTAAACGGATGGTGCATAGCGTAGAAACGTCCGTCCTCCTCGTTGTAATCAAGAAGAGGAAAATCTGTGATCCACGTAAAGGCATATTTGTTCTTATCTATAAGACCCATTTTATTGCCCATAAAAAGTCTCAGGTCAGACATTGCGCTGTTAACTGCTTTATTCTTACCGCCCAGAATAAGAGTCAGGTCTCCCTGCTCCATTCCGAGTGTTTTCTTTATGTTTTCTTTTTCTGAGTCGGAGAGTGTTTTTGTTATGCTGCCTTGCCAAGCACCGTCGGCCTGTATCTTGCACCATGCAACTCCAGGAAATCCAAAAGGTGAAACAACATCCACAAGAGAATCCAATTCCTTTCTGGATAGTAATCCTGCTCCTTTAACGCATATCGCTTTTACTATCCCACCTTTTGCTACAGCCTCTTTAAATATCTTGAATTCAGAGTTTGCAAAAACAGAAGAGAGATCCTTAAGCTTCATATCAAATCTCAGATCCGGTTTATCACAACCATAATGCGCCATTGCATGGTCATATGACATTATCGGTATGTTATTTTTAAACTCGGGAATATCAATTCCAAGTATTTCCTTCCAAAGAAGCGACATCATGTTCTGCATATCCCTGAAAAGATCTTCTATCGGCATAAAGGATGTTTCTATGTCTATCTGGGTAAACTCAGGCTGTCTATCTGCCCTCAAATCCTCGTCTCTGAAACATCGGCATAACTGAAAATACTTATCAAAACCGCTTATCATGAGTATCTGCTTTATCGTCTGTGGGGATTGCGGAAGTGCGTAAAAATATCCGGGCTCAAGCCTGCTGGGGACAAGAAAATCCCTTGCACCTTCAGGTGTTGTTTTCATCAGTATGGGGGTCTCTATCTCCAGATAACCCAGGTAGCTGAGATAATTCCTTACAAGCTGAGCAACCTTATGTCTTGTCATTAAAACCTGTTGCATAACCGGACGTCTCAGGTCCAGATATCTATATTTTAATCTTATAGGAGTATTGGCCTCTGAATGTTCATCAAGTTGGAACGGTAAAGGGTTTGCCTTACTGAGAATTTCTATATCATCGCATACTATCTCTATTTCTCCGGTCGGCATTTTTGGATTTGCCAGGCCTTCAGGTCTTTTTCTTACTACACCGCTAATACTGAGTACGTATTCATTCTTAACTGTTGATGCTATCTGTGATGCTTTGCTGTTTGAAGGATCAAAGACGACCTGTGTGACACCGTAACGATCCCTCAGGTTTATGAATATAAGTCCGCCGTGGTCTCTTGCAGAATTGACCCAGCCCATCAGGACGACATGCTTCTCCAGATCCGACGCCTTAAGTTCTCCGCAGTTATGAGTTCTCTTTTTCAATCAGCCTCCCGGAAATATCTTTGACAGAAGTTTTTATATTCTTAAGATCAATCTTTATTTTTGTTTCCTGTTTTTTTATCATATCTTTTATGGAGATAACACCATCTTTCAGTTCATACGCTCCGGCTATAAGTGCAAATTTTGCACCGGCTTTATCCGCACGCGATAAATGTTTTTTTATATCCCTTGTTTTAAAATCTTCCTCCACAAACACAATATCTTTAAGCAATATATTTTCTGAACACTGTCTTTTCAATTCAAGTATCAGAGGTAAATAAGCCTTCATAGCATCATCATCCATCATGGCAATGTAGACGGATATGTTTTTCTGCTCAGTCTTTGTTTCACCCATAAGCATAATAGTCCTTTCTACTCCGCCCGCATATCCTACTGACGGAACGGTTTTTTCTCCAAGCTGGGAAGAAAGCACGTCGTACCTTCCGCCGCCACCGAGTGCATTTTGTCTTCCTCCGAGCTTTT
>JAPLFT010000258.1 GCA_026390535.1 Pseudomonadota bacterium | reverse complement strand
CTATTTCTTTTTTTGAAAATTTCTTGTTTTTGTATATGTTATCGACTTTTACGGCCCTGTAATAATTAAAAAGAGCAGCATCCATGGCGTCTTTTGCTTCCCGGAGTTGATCCATTCCGGCAAGTCTTGCATCCATTAAGCCCACCTTTATATCTATGAGTTGGTTTAATATCTCATCGCTTGAAATTGAAGCGGCAAATGACGGATTATCCGTTTTAAGTTGTTGTTTTATCTTGTTTATATCTTCTGTCGTTATATTTTCCTGTCCTACTGTTGCAAGGACTCTGGACCAGGCCTGGCCGCTTAACACAACAAAAATAATCAGGAATATTATTGCAATGCTAAACCTCATGTACACCTCCAATAAGAGTTATAAAATTATCAACCTCTCTTATAGCACTTCTCCAATCATTGTCATCAATATTAGATATTAGCCTCATCTCCGGAGTTATCTTGAATTTGTTTGGTCTTTTAGTTACAAGATCCACTATCTTTTCCGGTAATATCCTGGTTGTTTTGTCAAAGGTATAGACGAGCTTATTGTTCCCTATTTTTACGGAACTGACCCGTAAGGGTTTTAGATAATGTTTTATCTTTATTATCGAGAAAAGATTTTTCAGCTCCTCCGGAACCTCTCCGTATCTGTCTTCAAGCTCAGCCTCTATGTCCTTTAGTTGTTCCTGGTTTTGTGTGTTTGAAAGTTTTTTATAAAAATACAATCTTTGAGTAATATCTTTTATGAATGTCTCAGGAATAAAAGCCGGTACGTTGATTGATATTTCCGGATCGAGTTCATCGGGTTTTTCCTCACCTTTTATATTCTCTACGGCTTCTTCCAGCAGGTTCAAGTATTCCTCGAGCCCGATATCTTCTATAAAACCGCTTTGCGACGAACCTAAAAGTTCACCGGCGCCCCTGAATTCCAGGTCATAACTGGCAACGTGAAAACCCGACCCCAGTTCTGTAAACGTTTGAAGAGTTTTTATCCTGTCTACGGCGGCCTTTCCTATCGTAAAATGCGACGGCAGAAAAAGATAACAATAAGCTCTTTTTGTGGATCGGCCGACCCTTCCTCTTATTTGGTATAACTGGGAAAGTCCGAACATGTCGGCCCTGTCTATTATTATTGTGTTGGCATTTTGTACATCAAGACCCGATTCTATTATGGTCGTACACAATAATACATCAGCCTCTCTGTTGTAAAAAGCCATCATCTTTTGTTCAAGTTCTTTTTCATCCATCTGCCCGTGTGCGGATATTATCCTTGCCTCAGGTACTATCTGTTTTAATTTTTCATGAAGCTCGGGAAGATCCTGTACCCTGTTGTGTAAAAAGAAGATCTGTCCCCCTCTCTTTAATTCAAAAAGGATCGCTTTTCTTATCAGTTCATTATTGAACTTTGAAACAAAGGTTTTTATAGGAAATCTGTCTATTGGCGGCGTAGTTATTACACTTATATCCTTCAATCCCATCAGGGACATGTTTAGTGTTCTTGGTATGGGTGTTGCGGTCATTGTAAGAATATCTACGTTTGCGGAAAACTCTTTTATCTTCTCTTTATGCTTTACTCCAAATCTTTGTTCTTCGTCCACTATTAAAAGCCCCAAATTACTAAAGTGTACATCTTTACTTAAAAGCCTGTGTGTGCCTATTACTATATCTATCTCCTCTTTTTTTATTTTCTCAACGATCTGATATTGCTCTCTTGGATTCTTAAACCTGGTGAGCAGTTCTACAGTTACCGGATAATTTTGTAATCTCTTTTTAAAAACCTGATAATGTTGAAAAGCCAGGACCGTAGTCGGCACCAGCAGAGCCACCTGCTTTCCGTCTTTTACCGCTTTGAACGCTGCTCTAAGGGCGACCTCTGTTTTTCCAAAGCCGACATCTCCGCATATCAATCTATCCATTGCCTTGGAACTTTCCATATCCTCAAAGACATCATTTATGCTTCTTAACTGATCCGGTGTTTCTTCATATTCAAACTCAGCCTCAAATTTTAGGAACATTTCATCGTTTGGAGAAAAACTATATCCTTTCTTCAGATTTCTTTCCGACTGTAATTTTAATAGCTGGTGTGCAAGGTCCATAGTCGCTTTTTTAGCCCGGGATTTTTTCTTGATCCAGGTAACTCCGCCCAACTTATCAACTTTTAAGTGTGTTCCCCCCTGAGCTATGTATCTTTGCCCCGTATTTAATCTGTATATGGGTACA
>JAPLFT010000179.1 GCA_026390535.1 Pseudomonadota bacterium | reverse complement strand
CGCCTATTCCCTTAACAAGGGCCGGCTTGCATTCTATGAAAAACGGCACATCTGCACCAATTTCTGATACCAGGGTCTTAAGTTCATAATTGGACATATTCAGACCCCAAAGTAAATTAAGCGCCTTGAGGAATCCAGCGGCATTGGAACTGCCACCGCCAAGACCCGCTTGGGCTGGAATATTTTTTTCGATATGAAGGTCCAGTCCGGATTCTGTTTTGACTCGTCTTTTAATTTTTTCTTCTTTCAATAAAGATGTAATTTTGTTGTAAACTTTAAAGACTATATTACTTTCGTCCGTCGGGCAGTCTGCGGCGAACGGGCCGGAAGTATTTATTTTGAGAGTATCTGATACAGGATCTATTTTTAGATCAATTACGTCGTATAATTCTACCGGTAAAAAGATAGAACACAGCTCGTGGTATCCATCAGGCCTCTTATCCGTTATGTATAGGCCAAGATTTATTTTAGCCGGCGTCTTTATTTTTACACAGTCAGAAAGCACACTCTCTATCATTAGTTTTTCTTACCTTCATTGTCTTTTACCCCTGCATCAGTTTTTGTTTCTGTCGACTTAACGTAAGTCATATGAAGTTGGTAAAGAATTGATTCCATAAGTTGTTCCTCATCTTTGTTCAGGTTGCCCTTGGTTTTTTCCTTTATCAACTCCAAAAGATTGATCTGCTGTTTTGCAAGAACAAGGTTTTTTTCCGTCTTCTTTGTTATCGGGTTAGGCACTATACCCAAAGAACAATACGCCGCGGAAGCAAGCGACATCAAAAAAGTCGCAAAATCTATTTCCATATTTTTTTGTTCCATCTTCCCTCCCTTTTATAAAATATTTTTATTCATAAAGCAGTTTTTGAATTCTGTCTTCCGTTGCTGGATGCGTGCTAAATAATGAAAGTACAGATTTTCCGGATATAGGGTTCATTATGAACATGTGCGCCGTTTCCGGTTGGGCATTCATCTTGTAACCCTGCTGAGAAGCAGCGTCTATCTTTCTTAATGCATTTGCCAGCGGCATTCCGCTGCCCACAAGGGTCTTACCACCCTTATCCGCTATGTATTCCCTGGATCTGGATATGGCGCTTTGTATAAGTATCGCCGCTATGGGTGCAAGTATTATAACCAGTATTGTTACCAAAAGACCGCCACTTCTATCGTCGTCGTCACTTCTTCCAAACCCAAATATCATACCCCATTTTGCTATTGCGGTAAGATGCATTATAGCCGATGCAATAACGGCGGCTAATGTACTTATGAGTGTATCCCTGTTCTTTATATGCGTGATCTCATGAGCCATCACAGCCTCTATCTCATCTTTGGAAAGGCTGTTTAACAGACCCCTTGTGGCTGCAACCGCAGCTGTTTTATAGCTCCTGCCGGTAGCAAAAGCATTGGGGGCATCTTCCGGGATTATATAAACCTTAGGCATAGGCAGTTCAGCTTTTTTCGCAAGATGCTCGACGATCTCGTATAGACCGGACGGATTAGCTCTATCTATCTGTTCCGCCTTATACATGCGAAGTACTATCTTGTCGGAGAACCAGAAGGCTATCATGTTAAATATCAGCGAGAAGAAAAGAGCTATTACCACTCCTCCCTGTCCGCCTATTAGACCGCCTATAATTAAAAGAAGCCCGCTTAACAGTCCTATTAACAAATATGTTTTGATGATGTTTTTCATTACGTCCCCCTCCACTCCGTTTTATAATAAAACACACAGATTATATTCAGAGCAGAATATAGGTACAATAGGGTCTAATGTCAAGGCGTGCTCCGGTAAGTATTTAGAATGACTGGCGTCTTGACTATCTCCTTATTCTCTGAGATTTTAACCACAGATGCTCTATTTTATACTTACTTTATTTTTCTACAGTACATTGGAAATTGCATCAAAACCTCTTATGGGGTTTATGGATCCTTTTTTACTGACCCTTGTCCGTTTTTTGATCGGTATTTTTGTTCTGCTGATCTTTATATTTTTACGCGGACAGGAAAAAGAACTCTTAAAAATAACCGGCAAACAGCTACAAAAATTAGCGTTCCTGGGTTGTCTGAATATATTCTTCAGCATGTCCATGCTTCAGATGGCGATAAAAACCACCTCCGCAGCTACCGCCGCCGTTGTCTTTTGTTCCAATCCGTTGTTTGTCTTGCTGTTTTCTATTATTAACGGTGATGAGAAGGCAAATTTCAAAAACTTTATCCCGATAATCTTCGGAATTGCCGGTACATATTTTGTGATGACAGACAAAGGTGTGGTTATAGATTACGGTGTAATATACGCATTATTGGCTTCTATAAGTTTTGGCCTTTTTACAGTAATGAATAAAAAACTTTTAAAAGAACTTCACTCCTTGACGATAAACGTGGCCTCTTTTTTCTTCGGTATTTTAGTCCTGTTTATATTCATGCTATTATCCGGAAAAGGCGTCGCGATCGGTTCATTTTTAGAATACGGTTTTAAATCCACAAGCCTTGTCCTGTATCTTGGAATAATAGTTAGCGGCATTGCCTATATAACATTTTTCAAGACGTTGCAGAGATATTCTGCGGTGTCCTCCTCTTATATGTTTCTTTTAAAACCATCCGTTGCTACAATACTGGCTATTATGTTATTAGGAGAACGGGTTGGATTAAATTTCTGGATAGGTATGGTTATGATAGCTACAGGCGGTATTATTATCATCTATAGATATCACCAGGATCATCCGGGAACGGGTATTTAAATTATGGAGAGATTAGATTGGTTCGTCGTAATGACCAAACCCGGAAGACAGGAAGAGGTCGCCGTTCGTCTAAAAGAAGCCAGTTTTAATGTCTTTAATCCAAAACTGGACCAGTACAGCAAGAAAAGATCAAAGTATATAATTCAACCGCTGTTTCCCATGTATCTGTTTGTACGTCTTAATATAGAAAAAGATTTTAAGATGATAAATTACACGAGGGGAATATTGAGGATACTGGGGATAGGAAGGACCCCTCATCCTATTGATGAGAATATCGTTTCCGCTTTAATGAGCAGGTGCGGAGAAAACGAGCTCATAAAGGCAAAATATGACCTTGAGGATATAAAGGAGGGTGACAGGGTACAAATAGCCAATGGTCCGCTTGAGGGCATAGAGGCAGTGGTGTCCGGGGTTTACGGAGAAAAGCAGAGAATAGAAATACTGTTGGATCTAATGAAGATATCTATAGAAAAAAAGAACTTAAAAAAGATTTAATATTATAAAAAGGAGTTGACATTACGGGACAATTAATATACTTTTCTTGGCTGTCAGTTAAATCAAGGAGGTATTTATGAGGACGGCTTTATTTTGTTCTTTGGTTTTTATTTTTTCCATGCCTGTTATAGCCCAATCTCATTGGGGCGAATCTTTTGCTCCAGATCACAAGGTTGAAGTAGTTAATGCAGAAAATATGCAAGATCCATTCACTACTTTTCGTGAAATTGCTGATGATGCTCGTGATTACATCGCTGACGCTCTTTGGTTTAAAAGCGGTGTTGAAGCAAACAATAGCTATTCTTACGGCATGCTGGGTGTTGATGGGGATCTTTTAAAAGCAGCACAAGACAAACTAAAAAATATTAAGGTATGGGCCACTGGAGATCTTCCTCCTCGTGGAGCGGATCCGGCTAACGCCGTTAGCTTCCCTGGTGTTCCTGTAGTAGATCCCACTGATGTTTGGGGTTCACTCGTTGTTTATTTCGTATATAGTTCAGATAGATTAATTGGGGTGATACCAGGAAATAATACTCCATATCCTATTGAATTTTCAAATCAAGGATCAACGTTGTATAAAGGCGAGAAATGTTATGAGTTTATCTGGACGTATAAGGGAAGCAAAGAACAGCATCACATGTACGCTGCAATACCAAACAGATAATTAAGAATTTACTGTTATATTATACTTTTTAAATTTTCTCCAAAGAGTTACATCGGATGTTTTTATCTTGGTAGAAAGGCCTTTGATACTTTTTTCCTCTTTGGCTAATTTATCCAGTATCATTCTTTCTATATTATCTATGTAATTGTCGTAGCCCATTTCTATGACTGAATTCTTCATGCTGGCAGAATCTATTACAATATCTCCCACGTTCTTGTTAAAACAATAATAGCCCGAGTTAAGGTGGGTCAAATTAATTTCATCATCACTTTTTGCTTTAACGCACATATATTTTACCGCATCCCTCAATTCCCTTATATTTCCCTCAGTCCAGTCGTGTTTTAAATAAATATCCAGTACATCATGAGTATATGGTTTTTTATGACCGGAATATTTTTCTATGTAGTATTCCATTATCGGTTTTATATCCTCTTTTCTCTCCCTAAGCGACGGTATAAAGAATCTGCTTTGCGCAAGTCTTGAATACAGATCTTTTCTGAATAATCCTTTTTCCACTCTGTCTTTTAACTTGGTATTAGTGGCGGCTATTATTCTGCAGTTTGAATGCCTGGTCACAGGATCGCCCAATCTGCGATATTCTCCGTTATCCAGAAAGGTTAAAAGTTCAGACTGACAGGCAGGGTCCATATCCCCCACTTCGTCCATAAAAAGATCACCGTCTTTTGCCAATTCCACCAGGCCCTTGTTATCGGTTACCGCCCCTGTAAAGGCTCCTTTTCTGTGTCCAAAAAGATCCGCCTGTAATCTTTCTCTTGATAGGCCGGCGCAATTGATCCTTACAAACGGCCTCAGAGAATTTGTCCTTTTTGCAGCCAGGGAATTTGCATATCTGGCGACCGGTGTTTTACCGACACCTGTCTCACCCTCTATTAAAATATTCATGTCGTCTATCAGTTCCACTTCCTGCAATATTTGCTTCATGGCTTTGCTTTCAAATATTACCGGATGATTCTCGTCAAATTCCTTTTCCAGTGTTTTTATTGTTCTGTACTCAAGCTCTTTTTTGAGACAATTTCTGATTCTCAAATAAAGCTCATCCTTATTATCCAGGTTCATTTTTGAGATATAATCACAGGCTCCAAATCTTATACACTTAACCACTGTGTCCAGATCAGAAGAATTAGAGAGCATCATCACGGGCAATGTGTTGTTCAGCCTCCTTAATTCCAGCAACACATCAAGACCGGATTTATCATCTTCAAGGAACACATCCAGTATAGCCAAAGATATATCATGCTTGCTGAATGTTTGAATAGCGTCGTTGTAGTTGGAGGCTTCAATTACCGTATATTGACCGGATAAAAGAGTTTTTAAGACGGAACGTATCAGAGGATCATCATCTACTATTAATATTTTGCTTTTTGGATTTTCTACCATGAATCCTCCTTAGCCAGACACAAAGGATAATACAGGGCGGGCATATTAATGTCTTAAATGTAAGTAGTTTTAAATAAGTTAATAAAATAGTCCGGTCAAATTATTCTTTAAAAAAATTAGGAGCATAAATAAAAAACATTTAAAACCAGTAGCTAAGACATCATATCTAGTTGGAATGATTAATAAAACATGTTTGTCCCAACCCCTGTGGTTAGAAAGCTAAACTATGCGGCCATATCATAATTGGAGAACATTATGGAGCCAGGGTGTACATTAAACGCCCTAGCAAAGATTATTGCCCGGTCCCTTCCTATCTGAATTTTTCCGTTTTCTATTGCACTTATATTTGTCTGAGAGATGCCAGTCTTTTTTGCTAGTTCATTTTGAGACCAGCCTTTTAGTTCTCTGAGGGTTTTAACCATTTCACCCGGAGAAATGATTATGTTCTGTCCTGCTATATTTAAATCCTTCTTTTTTTTCTTCATAAAAACTCCTTATAATCATGTGCTGGTTATATACTTTCTGCCTATATCATTTATAATATATATTGCTTATAATATATATTGTCAATTAGCCAGCAAGCTGCTGGCTAATTATAACTAATTAAAATAACACATAAATATTACTTTTTCTCCAGCTCTGCTTCTATGTCTGCTATACTAGGTAAACTTGATCTTAATTCTTCTGGAACAGAATTTGTAAGTTTGTATTCAGAAATTCCCATTAGTTTAGAAATATCTTTTAAGGAGTATTCTACTGTAATTTTGTTTTTTAATTTGCAAAGCAATATCCCTATAGATTTATTGTCGTCTTTACCTTTTAATGTATCATCAATCACTGATAAATAGAAATTCAATTTACCGGCATATTCAGGCTTGAATTTACCACTTTTTAATTCAATCACGATGTAGCATTTAAGCTTCACGTGATAAAACAACAAATCAAGATAGTAGTCTTCATCACCTCCGTTTAGGTGGTATTGCTCCCCAACAAAAGCAAAGCCAGCTCCTAATTCTAGCAAAAATTTTCTAATATGACGTACAAGCTGTTTTTGTAGTTCCCGTTCTTTGACGTCTTCCTCCATTGAAAGAAAACCAAACGTATAAGAGTCTTTTAAGAGCTCATGAGCAAGATCAGACTGTGGTTGTGGTAAGGTTATTTTAAAATTAGTTGTTTTTTCAGATATTACTTGTCTATGATAAAGAGCAGATTCTATTTGATGCACTAAAACATTTCTGGACCAGCCATTTTTTACAGCTTGTTGGGCATACCATAATCTTTCTTGGTTATTTTTTAACTTATCAAGAAGTGCAATATTGTGGTACCAAGGCAATTGGGCAAGCACCGCTTGCCCAATTGTAACGCTTTGATATGACTTATAAAATTGTTTTATATACTTAATATTACGATAAGAAAAACCTTTCATGCCTGGAAATTCATTTTGCAAATCGTTAGCCAATTTCTCTATAAATTTACTACCCCAGTTATATTGCTTTTGTTTTTCAGAAATGACCTTCCCCATCTCCCAATACAGCTTAATAAGCTCTGTATTCACAGCCAGAGAAGCCTTGATTTGAGCTTTTTTAATTTTGTCCTTTAACTCTGAAAAAACCTTGATGTAGCCTTCGCCTTCTATATTTATTAGTCCTTCCATAGCAACAACACCTCAACACAATCAGTTGCAGGTTTTGTTCCATCCTTTTAGAGCATGTTTACCGCCCTAAATCGTCTGAAATTTTGAAGATTTGACATAACCCTGCCTTTTTATTGACTAATCGTTCAAGTGGAGTATTTTAGCCCCTGATATGATGTGGATGTTAAAAGCACTATTACCCTATGCCCTGCTGGCGTTTGCCATTTCTGCGACATTATATCCCCTGGTTAAGATAACAGCCAAAAGGTTCAAATGGATGGATATACCCGAGGAAAGAAAGATCCACAAGGTTCCATTACCCCGGATCGGCGGAGTAATGATCTTCATATCGTTCATAATCACAGCCTTAATATATAAAAAAATGAACCCACAGCTTGCAGTGTTGCATAAATATTTTTCTGAACTTGGATTTATACTGTCGGCTACCGCGGCATTCTTGCTTGGTTTTATAGACGACATAATAGGTATAAGGGCATTAAAGAAACTGATACTTCAGTTTGCAATAGGCCTGACAATAGCTTTTTCCGGGTTAATTATAGATAATGTGACAGTACTCGGTATACAGATTCATTTGGGGCTTTTTTCCTATGCACTGACCGCCATCTGGGTCGTTGCTCTTATTAACGCCGTAAACCTGATGGATGGGATGGACGGATTGGCTTCGGGGATAATGATAATATCCCTAATCTTTACTTTCTGGATTTCCACTCTTGAAGGAAATTATTTTGTAACAACACTATCGGGAATTTTGATAGGGAGTATCTTTGGCTTTTATATTTTCAATTTTCCCAAAGCAAAAATATTCATGGGTGACAGTGGTTCTTATTTTTTAGGATGCATGTACTCAATGATAGCAATGATGGGTATGAAGAAGACCAGTATGGCCATTATGATGGCTATACCTCTTGTCCTGTTGCTGATACCTATCGCAGATGTAATATATATAACCGTACGACGTACCAAAAGACATCAGGGGATATTCCACGCTGATAAGAATCACATACATCACAGATTGTTAAGTTTGGGATTTAATACGATGCAGATAAATTTTTTGATGTATCTTGTCTGCACTGTATTCGGATTGATAGCGCTGTTGATAGCGCTGACGGGAGGAAGGTTCGGATTATTATTTTTCTTCCTGATTATATGTTTGGTAATAGCAGGGTTTGCCGTGGTCAGGATTTTAGAAAGAAGATAATTTTTGATCAATAGTTTTTTTATTAATCTTCTTTCTTTCAGCATCAAAAAACCAACCCCATTTATTAAAATACTTAATAGCAGATCTTAAATGATGTTTCAAAAGATTAAAGTTCTTATAGGAACCTTTTTCGTGTCCATGATATATTTGTACGGCTGGATAAAAAATTGTCTTGTATTTATTATGTATCCTTCTTGATAGATCAACATCCTCTAAATACATAAAAAATCTTTCATCAAAAAGACCGATTTTTTTTAAAACATCCGTCCTAATAAACATAAAACAGCCTGATAAGCTGGGAACAGACATAATTTTATTGTATCCCGTAAATTTCAGTTCATACCGATAGTTCATTCTTCTATTAAGTGATTTAAAAGGAGAAAATCGTCGGAATAACAGGGTCAGGGGGGTTGGAAGAAGTTTGCAAATATACTGAACTGCACCGTCTTTATATAATACTTTAGGCATTACAAGACCTATGTCGTTATTTTGCTCCATATATTCATACAGAGAACTTAATACATCAGGTTTAAAGTATATATCCGGATTTAATACCAAATGGTACTTTGATCTATCAAGGTATTTCCTTATTGCGATGTTGTGAGCAGCTCCATAGCCGAGGTTTCGGTTATTAAAGATATAATCAATCTTGGGATAATTGCTAATCAGTGAACGTAATTTATCTGTAGGGGAATTATCGATAATAATGAACTTTATGTCTTTGATAGCACTGTTTAAAACACTATCAATTAGACACTGAAGTTCTGTCTTCTCGTTATTATAGACGACTACGGAAACCGTTAGCATCAAATTAATTTAACTTATCCTTTTCTAACCTGTTCGCTGATCCACTGATATGTCTTTTTTAAACCATCTTCCAGCTTTAAACTAGGCGCCCAACCTAATTTTTGCATAATAAATTTATTATCTGAGTTTCTGCCTCTCACACCCAATGGTCCGTCAATGTGTTTTATGGATACCTTCTTATCCGCAACTTTCATTATCATTTCTGCAAGCTGGTTTATAGAAACCATCTCTTCTGAACCGATATTCACCGGGCCGGTAAAATCAGAATTTACCAATCTTCTGATACCCTCAAGACATTCGTCTATATACAAGAAGGACCTGGTCTGTTTACCGTCTCCCCATATCTCTATAGTTCCACTGTTGGGTGCTTCTGCTATTTTTCTGCACAAAGCCGCCGGAGCTTTTTCTTTACCGCCACGCCATGTACCTTCTGGACCGAAGATGTTATGAAACCTTGCTATCCTTACGGCGATGTTGTAGTTCCTTGCATATGACAGATAAAGCCTCTCACTGAATAATTTTTCCCATCCATATTCGCTATCCGGGGCAGCAGGGTATGCAGAACTTTCTGCACAGTTTGGGTTATCCGGATCTTCCTGATTATAGGCAGGATATATACACGCTGAAGAAGAATAAAATATCTTATCTACCCCCATGTTCTTTGCCAGATCAAGTATATTCAGGTTAATTGTGGCTGAATTATGCATAACATCTGCATCGTGTTCGCCGGTAAATATGTATCCGGCACCACCCATATCTGCCGCAAGCTGATAGATCTCGTCAAATTTTGTATCTACGACCTTCTTACATAAATATTGGTCGCGGAGATCTCCTATAATGAAATCATCGGCCTCCGTTTTATCAAACTCGGGGTTCTTGAGATCAACGCCACGAACCCAGTATCCTTCTTTTTTTAATCTTTTTACAAGGTGGCTACCAATAAATCCACCTGCTCCACAAACTAATGCTTTCTTCATAAATTACTCCTCCATTAAGCTGATAATATACCTACTAAAATTTGTAAACATTTTTTATCCTTCTCCAAGTATGATATCGAACAGCTCTCGCCAATCCCTAGAAAAAGGTTTAGCCGGAAGTTCGATGGTGTTCTTACCAAATATATTCTTACCATTTACAATACTCATTATATCCTCGAATAACTCCTTGGGGTCATCCGGAGAAAAGAACTTTATTTTATCGTAATTACCTACAGTTTCCATGGCATAGGGTAATCTAGACGCCAGAATGGGTTTATTGAACATTTTGAATTCAGATATCGGTAGACCCCATGTTTCCAGTTTTGACGCAAAGACTAAATAATTTGATTCTCTATAGAATTTATATATCTCCTCTTTGTTCAATTTGCCCAAAAATATTATATTCTCGAACTTTGAATACTTTCTGTGGATATAACTTGAATACCTGTTCTCTTTACCATCTATGGTCAGGTATAGTTTGCATGTCTTTATTCCATTTTCATCCAGTAATTTGAACACTTCACAGACAAGTTCAATATTCTTAAAGACCCTTGGAAACGCAGGATAGATAAATTTAAATTTCCCCTTCTCCTTCATTTCCGTTGTGACGATTGCTGGTTCCATAGAATTGTCTGCATATGCGACTATAACGTTATTAATGCCGAACGTTCTTTCAAAAGATCTTCTCAACCAATTCTGCTGTACTATCACAAAAGCGTTCTTCTTTATGTTTATGCCATATAGAAACTTATA
>JAPLFT010000153.1 GCA_026390535.1 Pseudomonadota bacterium | reverse complement strand
GCCATGACAAGAGTTGGCAATGCTTTTTTTACACCATAAGTGTTAACATTAATTCTCAACATTTCAGCGAAGGCGACAACTATCAAGACAATGACCACAAAGGAATTTACCATATTCATGGAGATTTTCCACATGTTTTTTATTTCTTTATTTTGTTTTTATCTTTTTTTAGTATCGCCGTTTATACAAGGTATTCTTTCCACGTAAATAAACCGAAATCAAAGGATCTGTGGGTAATAGGGCTGTGGACGGTCTTGTATGTTCTGGGCATGAAGATATGGTATTTCCTCTCTTTTCTTCTGGCTGGATATTTTACGGATATACCGGGAGATATTTTCCTTTTGGCTTTTCCCTATATATCCATGGTGTTCCTGGTAAGGACGCTGAATAGCTCCGAATTTGCAGCACTGATATCTATAATAGCGGCTTTTATTGCGGGTTTGTTCGGAGATAATAATTTTGCAATAGCAGCCTATGTCCTTTTCTCAAGTTTTCTTGCGGTTATCCTTGTAATGAAAGTTGAAGAAAGGAGTGCACTGTTCAGAGCCGGTGTAATAGCCGGAATTTTTCAGATGTTTTTTGCCGCTGTAGTATTGCTTGCAAAGGTTTATACAGTAACTTTTTCCTGGCATCATCTTCTATATGCGGCCATAGCGGGGTTTATAAGCGCTATACTTGGAGCATTTGTAGCTGAGGCTATGGTACCGGTCTTTGAATATCTATTTAACTACACGACCAATTTGAAACTCCTTGAATTTGCGAATACCAATAATGCACTTTTAAGAGATCTTTTAATAAAAGCACCTGGAACTTATCATCACAGCATGATAGTCGGACAACTTGCGGGAGCCGGAGCGGACGCTATAGGGGCAAACTCACTTCTTGCGCGTGTGGGCTCCTATTATCACGATATAGGGAAGATCGGGAAATCACAGTATTTTGTAGAAAACCAACAGGCTTTAATAAATCCTCATGATAAATTGAATCCTACGATGAGTGCAAGAATACTTGTATCTCATGTTAAAGACGCTGTAAAACTGGGAAAAGAGTTCAAATTGGGCCAACCGATAATAGATATAATAGAACAACATCATGGTACATCGCTGATGAAATTTTTCTATAACAGAGCTGTTGAAATGAGCGGAAAAACAAATGTTGAGGAACAGGACTATAGATATCCGGGGCCGAAACCAAAAAACAGAGAGGCCGTACTTGTTATGATCGCGGATTCCTGCGAAGCGGCATGCAGAAGCCTTGAAGATCCTACACCTTCAAGAATAAAAACGACGGTGGATACTATTATAAACAACATGTTCGTTGATGGACAGTTTGATGAAAGCAACATTACATTGAAGAGGCTTAAGACAATAAGCCAGGTTTATACGAAAACTTTAATAGCATTACATCACAGTAGGATTCAGTATCCGGAAACACACGAGGATCAAAATGGAGATATTCCTGAAAGGAGAAAATGGGATAAAATTACCCAGAAAATTGTTGACACTGACAGCACAGAAAGTTCTGGAGAAACTAAATTATGAAGACGATACGGAACTTTCTATAACTCTTGTAAAAGATGCAACAATCAAAAAGATGAACAAAAAATACAGGGGTAAAAATTATCCTACAGATGTCTTAAGTTTTTCCACGGCCCCGGATTTTCCGGTCGTTACAAATTATCTTGGGGATATTTTTATAGGAGTTAACACAGCAAAAAGGAATGCCTCCTTGTATGGCATATCTTTTGAGGACGAACTGGTTACTCTTCTTGTTCACGGCATACTTCATCTTTCCGGGTATGATCATGAGGATACTTCTGATCAAGAGGCTGAAAAAATGATGAGAAAACAGCGGGAATTGCTTTTGGAGGTTCTGTCATAAATGGAAGGTATCAAAGAAATAAAACAGTCTTTTCTTGATTGCAGGGAGAAGGCGGTAAAACTAAAAACTGTTTTTGATATAGATAACAAGAAAAAACGTCTTAGTGATGTAGAAGAACAGCTTTCTGCATCCGATATATGGAATAATCAGGAAAAAGCACAATCGCTCAACAAAGAGGCCTCCAGTCTAAGAAAAATAATAGACGACGTGGATAATATTATAAGAAGGGTTGAAGATGGATTGGGCATGACGGATCTGATAGATGCCGAAGGTGATGTTTCTATGCTTGAAGATCTTAAAAAAGAAGAGATATCCATAATAAAAACCATAAAAGATGTTGAATTTAAAAGGATGCTCAGCGGAGAATCGGACCATATGGGTGCTGTTCTTACCATAAATGCCGGTGCAGGCGGTACCGATGCCCAGGATTGGGCAGAGATGTTATTTAGGATGTATACACGATGGATGGAAAGACGTGGCTACAAATATGAAGTGGTTGATTATCAGGCTGGCGAAGAGGCCGGTATAAAGAGTGCGACCATATTGGTGGACGGTGAATACGCCTATGGATATCTGAAGGCGGAAAATGGTATTCACAGGATAGTGCGTATATCTCCGTTTGATAGTAATGCCAGACGGCATACATCCTTTGCGGCCGTTTTTGCAACACCTCAGGTTGATGATTCGATACAGATAGATATAAAGGAAGCTGATCTTAAGATAGATACATTCAGGGCAGGCGGTGCAGGCGGTCAGCATGTAAACACGACGGATTCCGCGGTAAGAATAACCCATATGCCGACGGGTATAGTGGTGCAGTGTCAGAACGAAAGGAGCCAGCACAAGAATAAAGCTACCGCCATGAAGGTCTTAAAATCAAAACTATATGAAAGGGAACTTGAATTAAGGCAGGAAAAAATAAATAAAATTGACTCGACCAAGAAAAAAATAGAGTGGGGCAGTCAGATACGTTCATACGTTATCCATCCATATCAGATGGTAAAGGATCACAGGACAAATTATGAGGAGGGGAATGTTAACGCTATCTTAGACGGTGATCTGGATAGTTTTATGGTGGAATATCTTATGCAGTCTGGAGGAATATCAACAGATGCAAAGTAATTGCTGCTCGCAAAAACTTGAGGATAGGATAAAAACACCAAAACTTACAGTTGACTGTATAGTTG
>JAPLFT010000235.1 GCA_026390535.1 Pseudomonadota bacterium | reverse complement strand
TATTTGTTATTGTCTTTGATCCTTTGTGTTAGAATTTTAAAAAAACTAAGACTAAAAAATATTATTTTACCTTGTCTCTGTATTTTATTCTCAACATCCGGTTATGCGGTGGCGACAATTATGCCTTCCTGGAATCATTCCGTTGATATATTTGTAAATACAGTTTTTATTTATTATTTTTTGTCACTTGAAATTAATCCCAGTAGAAAAAAATCGATAATTCTAGGTATTACGTATATAATCTCGATACTGGTTAGATACTTTAACTTTATACTTATAGCCCCGATCCTGCTATATCTGCTCTATAAAAAAGATTTTAAAAATTTTAAAACTATCTTAACTACGATCCTTTTGTCCTTTTGGATAATTCCTTTGATCTTTTACATATATAATGGAAATCCTTTTATGCCATTCTCTAACTCAGGTCTTTCAAGCGACATCTCTCAGCACGTATTACATTACCCCGCATATATGTTGCATTATTTGGTACACCCTATTCATGGACTCTTTGTTTGGGCACCGGTAATAATTTTATCCATTATAGGTTTATATTTCGCACCTAAAAACATTGAAAAGCTTAATTTTGTCTTTTTGGGAATTTTTATACTGCTGTTATTTATAAATGGCTTAAATCCGGAATGGCACGGAGGCTGGTCCTTTACTAATAGGTATTTAGTTAGTTTGTTTGCTATATACATAATAGGTCTTTCTGCTTTTTTAGAATTAAAAAGCAGATATTATATATTTCTTCCGGTTTTATTTACTGGTTATTCGGTCTTTTTATTTTTTAATTGGTTGTTTGTTACGTCTGATGGGCAGTATGGTTCAATTATAGACATTTATAGATACTGGAGTACGGGCTATGCTGCTAAACTGGGTGCTCTTACCGAGAAGATTATGGTAGCTTGTAGATATAAATATCTAATAAAATTGATTACGAAATGAAAAAAAATTACTTTAATGCTAAGAATTTTCTGTTTGCACTGGTTTGCATTATTCTAGTTATATCTTTTCTGTTATTTTCAGATGTATTTTTTAATAAGACAGATCCGCTAGAAGTAAATAATTTTTATTTCAATAAATTGATTTCTTTTCAATATCAGGAACTTCACAGGATCACAATGCCGCACAGAGGTGGGGATACTACCTTAAAAGATTATTATGATCAAAAATTGTTTTTGGTCAGTAGCTTTAATCCCAAATTATTAAGTTCTGACGGAGAAACGGCCATTGTCTCTAATCTATTGAAGTACAAAGACGGTAACACTAATGTTTGTAATACCAATCTAAAAAAAATTAGCGGGAAGTGGTTTGTTGAATCTGTAAATTTTGAAGAACGGAGGCATAAATGAAACAAATATCTAAGTTTATAAGAATATATTCCGGCATAGATCTAATAAGAGTTATTTATAGTTTTTTAACGACCAGAGTGTTTTTCTCTAAGAGCAGATTAATAAGGCAGCCCTTCTATATTAGAGGGAAAAAATATATAAATTTAGGTAACGGATTAACCACAGGAGTAGGCTGCCGGCTTGACGCCTTTCCGATGAATAAAACTTTGTGCATAGAAATAGGTAATAATGTTGAGATAAATGATTACGTACATATTGGTGCCATTAAATCGGTTAAAATAGGAAATAATGTGTTAATAGCCAGCAAAGTCTTTATAACTGATCACAATCATGGAAGTTATGGCAATAATAACCGTCACGATACTCCCGATTTACCTCCCAAAGAGAGAGAGCTATCTTTCGCCCCTGTCTTAATTGAAGATAATGTTTGGATAGGTGAATTTGTCTCTATTCTGCCCGGGGTAACAATAGGTAAAGGATCAATCATAGGAACTATGTCAGTTGTTACTAAAAATATTCCTCCATATTCTATCGCAGTTGGCTCTCCTGCCAGGGTTGTTAAGAAGTTTAACTTTGAAACTAAAAAGTGGGAAAAATTTTGAAAAAAAAGATTATAATATCAGCTATAAATTTTACTGATGGTGGCCCGTTAACGATTCTTAACAGTTGTCTGCTGTACTTGTCTAGGGAGCTGTCGTTACATTATGATATAATTGCATTAGTTAACAGCAAGGGAATATTTAATATAGATAA
>JAPLFT010000366.1 GCA_026390535.1 Pseudomonadota bacterium | reverse complement strand
CAATATATCGTCGGTAGATAAAGATCTTAACCATGTAGTAAATATACTTATGAAACTTGGGATAAAGGTAAGGTCAATAATGGGCCCTCAGCATGGATTCATCATAGATAAACAGGACAACATGAAAGAGAGCGATCATGTTCAGCACTCTTCCGAATATGGTGTACCGATCTATTCCCTATATGGAGAATCCAGACAACCCGAAGATCATATGTTGGAAGATGTAGATACCGTCATCTATGACCTCCAGGATGTAGGAGCAAGATACTATACATTTATATATACAATGGCCTATGTAATGAAGGCCTGTTCAAAGCTGAAAAAACAATTTGTCGTCCTTGATAGACCCAACCCCATAAATGGTGTGAACGTAGAGGGCGGAATGGTGCAAAAAGGGTTTGAGAGTTTTGTGGGGATGTATCCTATATCCAACAGGCACGGGATGACCGTAGCGGAACTGGCCCTGCTTTTTAACAAAGAATTCGGAATAAATTGTGATCTTAAAATTATAAAAATGGATGGATGGAACCGTAAAAAATATTGGGATGAATATGCTCCGCGTGAAGGAAGAGATTGGATATTGCCGTCACCCAATATGCCGTCACTTAATACGGCATTGGTTTACCCGGGACAGTGTCTGCTTGAGGCCACAAATGTTTCCGAAGGACGCGGCACAACCAAACCTTTTGAGATATTCGGTGCTACCTTTATAAAGCACAAAGATTTTCTTTCTCATACAGTTGTTAAAGCTCTTAAGGGTGTTAAGTTCAGACCGTTGTTCTTTGAACCTACTTTCAATAAATTCCAGGGAGACATATGCAAGGGATTCCAGCTCCATGTTACCGACAGAAAAACTTTTAATTCTTTAAAAACCGGCCTTGCGATAATATATGTGCTTAAAAAACTTTACCCCAATGATTTTTTCTTTACCCCGCCGCCTTACGAATATGAATATAAGAAGATGCCTATAGACATACTCTTGGGCAGTGATAAGCCGAGGGCATTACTGGAAAGAGGATGCAGTTTTAAGGAGTTTTACACGGCTGTTAACGAGGGTATAGGTGATTTTTCTAGAATAAGAGAAAAATATCTGATCTATAAATAAGTAGGGTATTTACAGGTTGCCATAGCTGATTTTCTTTGCTATTTATTGGTCGATTTAAATTAAAGTAAGGGGGCTTAAGTTATTATGAGAAAAAGACTTTTCATACCCGGACCGGTAGATGTAAGGGAAGAAGTTCTCAAGAACATGGGCACGCAGATGATAAGCCACAGAGGTAAAGAAGCCAGTGCGCTTCAGAAAAGAATGCACGACAAGATCCAGCAGGTGTTCCACACAAAGAACCTGATCGTCTTTTCTACAAGTTCTGGAAGCGGACTTATGGAATCATCAATTAAATGTTGCACGGCCAAAAGGGTGGCTGTATTTTCTGTAGGTTCATTTGGAGACAGATGGGCCAATATGGGTGTCAGTAACGGCGTTCCTACGGATTGTTTCACAGTAGCAAATCCCGGTGACGCAACAACTCCGGATGCGGTAGATAAGGCTTTAGCCACAGGTAAATACGACGTTGTAACGATTACACACAATGAGACATCATCGGGTGTAATGAACCCGCTTGGTGAAATATCAAAAGTCGTAAAAAAATATCCGGATGTCCTTTTATTGGTAGATGCCGTTAGCTCCATGGGCGGTACTTATCTCCCTGTAGATGAATGGGGTATTGATGTTTGTATTACATCCACCCAAAAATGTCTTGGTCTGCCTCCTGGACTGTCAATTGCTTCAGTGAGTGAAAAAGCTTACAACAGGGCAAAAACGGTTAAAAACAGGGGATACTATCTTGACCTTGTTCAGCTTTATGACTTTGTCGTAAAAAAAGATCATCAGTATCATGCTACACCGTCTCTTGCTCACTACTTTGCACTGGACGCTCAGCTTGACTATATACTTAACGTGGAAGGACTGGAAAACAGATATAAACGCCATGAACAGATGGCAAAATGTGTTAGGGATTGGGCAAATAAGAATTTTGAGGTACTTCCAGCCCCTGAATATAGAAGCAATACTCTTACCGTCATAAAGAATACAAAAAATATAAATGTAGGAGATCTTAATAAATTCCTTGCTGAAAAAGGATTCCTGATCGCGAACGGATACGGGGATCTTAAGGACAAGACCTTCCGTATAGCGCACATGGCGGATACGACCATGGAAACAGTAAAGGAACTTCTTGGCTGTATAGATGAGTTTTTGAAGAAGAATTGATTTTAATAAGTAAAATGGGCGCTGAGACTGTCTGATTATTGGTCTCAGCGCCCATAAAGTTATTTGGTAAAATTTTTTGGAGGTATAAAAAATGAGAAGAGTACTTATTACCGACGGTATGGACAAGAACGGAATAGCGGAACTTAAGAAGATCGGCTACGATGTAGCAGAAAAATTCTACGGCGATGAGGAATTAGGCACCGCACTGAAGGATTTTGATGTGGTGGTTGTAAGAAGCGCGACCAAGGTCAGAGAAAAACATATCAAGACCGCACTTGAAACAGGAAAACTGAAACTGATAATCAGGGGTGGAGTCGGTATAGATAATATTGATGCTAAATTCGCTGAGCAAAACGGTGTTTCCGTTATGAATACACCCGGAGCAAGCGCACCAAGTGTGGCGGAACTTGCTTTAGCCCATATGTTCTCTCTGGCAAGGTTCATTGCGGACTCAAAAGCAACAATGTGCGACGGTAAATGGGAAAAGAAAATATACAACGGTATAGAAATATCAGGAAAAACACTAGGCGTAATTGGAATGGGCCGTATAGGGATGGAGCTTGCCTCAAGGTGTAAAGCTCTTGGCATGAACGTCCTTTATTATGACGTAAGACAGGACCTGAATGTCCCAGGATACAAGAAGACAACCATGGATGAAATACTGGCTAAATCCGATTTTATATCTTTGCATATCCCGATATCAAAGGGACAACCTGCAATAATAGGCGCTAATGAAATGTCCAAGATGAAAAAAGGTGCTTACATAATAAACTGTGCAAGAGGCGGGGTAGTGGACGAGAACGCCCTGATAGCTGCACTGGATGGCGGCCAGATAGGTGGCGCAGGTATAGATGTATATATTGAGGAACCTACCAAAAATATAGATCTTATAAAGCACGCAAGGGTAAGTGTTACACCTCATATAGGTGCTCAGACAGCGGAGGCTCAGGAAAGAGTAGGTGCCGAGGTTATACAAATAATAAGAATATTCTTTGAGAAATAAAATAGATTTTTAAGTATTATAAATTAGTATATTAAATAGTCTGAATAAATTTAGGAGGCACAGGATTAATGTCAACCATAAGACCGTTCAAAGCTATCAGACCCAAAAAAGAATATTCGGAAAAAGTGGCTTCAAAACCTTACGATGTTCTTAGCAGTGACGAAGCAAGAGTAGAAGCAATGGACAATGATTATTCGTTCCTGCATGTTGTTAAGTCGGAAATAGATCTTCCAAAGAATGTGGATCACTACGATATAAAGGTCTATGAAAAAGCAAGAGACAATTTTAACAGTATGGTAAATAAAGGTATTCTTTTTCAGGATGAAAAACCCATGCTCTACATATATTCCCAGACCATGAACGGAAGAACACAATACGGCATAATGGGTTGTGCCTCCGTAGAGGAATATGAAAAAAACATTATTAAAAAACATGAATTGACCAGAAAAGACAAAGAGGACGACAGATGTCGACACGTTGAGATAACAAATGCTAACACCGGCGTGGTATTCCTTACATACAGGGATAACGATGGTGTGAATAATTCTGTTTCAACATGGATAAAGAATAATAAACCGGAATATTCTTTTATAGCTCCTGACGGTATAAAGCACGAAGTATGGCCTATATATGATGAAAAGGTAGTTGCTCAGATAGTAGGTTTCTTTAAAGAGATCCCGACTCTTTATATAGCGGATGGACACCACAGGTCCGCCTCGGCATACAGGGTTGGTGCAAAAAAGAGGGATGAAAATTCAAAACACAGGGGTGACGAGGAATATAATTTTTTCCTTGCTACATATTTTCCTGCATCCCATCTGATGATAATGGATTATAACAGGCTTGTTAAGGATCTTAACGGTATGAATACCGATCAGTTCATGACCGCAGTAACTAGAAATTTTGATGTTACTCAAACAAATAATCCAAAGCCTACAAGTCCGGCTACTTTTGGAATGTATATGGATGGGAAATGGTACACCTTAAAGGCTAAAAAAGGCTCATATCCGGAAAAGGATCCCATAAAGAGCCTGGATGTTGCTATTTTGCAGAATAATCTTTTACATCCGGTACTTGGCATAGGCGATCCAAGAACTGATAATAGGATTGATTTTGTAGGCGGTATACGAGGAACAAAGGAACTTGAAAAAAGAGTCAACAGCGGTGAATGCAAAATAGCTTTCAGCATGTATCCTACAACTGTTGCACAGCTTATGAACGTGGCTGATGCGGGACTGATAATGCCGCCAAAATCAACATGGTTTGAACCAAAATTGAGGGACGGTTTGATAGTCCATAAATTAAGCTGATTGATTTTGTGGAGGTAAAAAATGAAAAACGTATTAGTTACTATGGTGTTCTTGTTTTTTAGCGTTAATGCGTTACATTCCAGAACAATTGCTAACAGTACTAAATCGAAAAATTTGATTGATGAATCCCCTAACGCAAACAACATGGCTGTGACTAGTCTTAAAATAACAAAACTTTGCGGGGCCAACGCAGGTTTTTTTCCTGAAGAGATCCAGCAGGAACAAATGAAAACAGGTTTAACATTTGAGCAGGTTGCCAATGCTGATTATCTGGACGACGTTGTTAATGATGAATATTACAAGGCTAATCCAGGTTATAAAAATTCTAGATGCGGGATCAGAGTTATAAAAGTTGAACCGGCACTAACAGATTTGAGTAAATGTGAGTGGCTGAATTATTCTACTTATAAACCAAAAAACATAAATATAGACGCTGTTTGTGTTGGCTCTATTGTTTGCTACAAGGGAATTATTGAAGGTGTTAGTGTTATCCCAAGAGGAAAAGATAATTACTCTACACCGGCCTTTTGTAATACAAAGGGAGGCAAATGTCCAAGTCCTGGAGAATGTGGCTCAGAAAACGAATCAGTATCTAAATATAACAGTCAAAATGATTATTCTTCTGATAAATATCAAGTAGAGATCAAAAAAGTTAAATAAAACGGAGAAATAAAAAATGCAGGATTACAAAATAAAAGACATGTCACTGGCGGAATGGGGGAGAGATGAGATAACGATGGCAGAAAAAGAAATGCCTGGGCTTATGGCATTGAGGGAAGAATACGGAAAACAGAAACCATTAAAGGGTGCAAGGATCTCCGGTTCTCTTCACATGACTATACAGACCGCCGTATTGATAGAAACATTAAAGGAACTAGGGGCTGACGTAAGATGGGTTTTCCAGGCGGGAAAGGACCTAATCTTATAGTTGATGACGGCGGGGATGCGACGTTGATGATACACAAGGGTTATGATATAGAAAAAAATCCTGCACTCTTAAAAAAGACCTATGATACAGAAGATGAAATAGCCTTAATGAGCTGTATCAAGAAAGCATATGAACTCAATAATAGTAAGTGGAGTAATATAGTTAAGGAATGGTACGGGGTTTCTGAAGAAACAACAACAGGTGTTCACCGACTATACCAAATGGAAAAAGAGGGAACGCTCCTTGTCCCTGCAATAAATGTTAATGATTCAGTTACAAAATCAAAATTTGATAATCTATACGGCTGCAGAGAATCGCTTCAGGACGGAATAAAGAGGGCAACAGATATAATGATAGCCGGAAAGATCTGCGTAATTGCCGGTTACGGCGACGTTGGAAAGGGTTGTGTGCAATCTTTAAAAGGAATGGGTGCCAGGATACTTGTTACAGAGATAGATCCTATCTGTGCGCTTCAGGCGTCCATGGAAGGATATGAAGTAGTCACAATGGAAGAGGCTGTAAAGGAAGGGGATATCTTTGTTACGGCAACGGGAAATTATCATGTAATAACAATTGAACACATGAAACAGATGAAGGACCAGGCGATAGTTTGTAACATCGGTCATTTTGATAATGAGATAGATGTTGCAGGATTACATAAGATAGCGAGGAAGAAAGAGATAAAACCACAAGTGACAAAATACACAATGCCGGGTGGAAAAGAGATAATACTCCTTGCAGAAGGCCGCCTTGTTAATCTGGGTTGTGCAACAGGTCATCCATCGTTTGTTATGTCATGTTCATTTTCAAACCAGACGCTGGCGCAGATTGAATTATGGAATAAGAAAGACTTAGCGAAAACTATTTTGAAAAACTCCATCAGATATTGGATACACCCGTCACGGATTTTGATTGCGGTTCTGTCTGTTCCAAAAAAAACCATGGTGTGCCTATTTGCTGTGAAGTAAATGTTGTGATACCCGTTTTATATACGAGCGAATATGAATATATCTCTGCCCGTTGTAAGCTTTGGAAAAAATTTATTCCTGACAGTAAGTCAGATATGCATCTTATGGACGACTGCGGATACGATGATATTATGGCCGTATGTAGGGGGCATAAGAACTGTGACAGAAAATACAGAAGTTTTGTCTGCAGGACTTTTCCTTTCTATCCATTCATAAGTGAGAACGGAATCTTTATGGGAATGACCTATAACTATGATTTTGAGGGCAAGTGCAATATAGTTAATAATCATTCTGTGATAAACAAGGAATATATAAAACGGTTTATTGAGGCCTGGAACTACATGTTTAGTATAGATGAGATGGAATTTGAGGCGCATTATAATCTTTGTCGTGATATAGAGAAAAAAAGGAAGCGGGAACGTAAACCTTTGCATATAATTAACCTTGAAGGGGTGACACAGACATGAAGGTAGCGGTAATAGGCAGCGGTGGAAGGGAACACACCCTTGTATGGAAAATATCTCAGAGTCCGATGGTGACAAAAATATATGCTCTTCCCGGTAACGGCGGTATTTCAGATATAGCCGAATGTATTCCCATCGGTTCAGAGGATATCTCCGGTATTATTTCTTTCTGCAAAGAATCAAAAATAGATCTTGTTATGATAGGACCGGAGGTCCCGCTGTCAAAGGGATTAGCAGAAACCCTTAGAGAACAGGGAGTTCCTACGGTAGGTCCGGACAGCAAATGTGCGAGGCTCGAGAGCAGCAAGGTCTGGGCCAAGGAATTCATGATAAAGCACGGTATTCCTACGGCGGGATATAAGACAGTTACTGATAAAAATTCTTTAATGCGTGCGGTTGATGAATTTGGACTTCCCATTGTTATAAAAATGGACGGACTCTGTGCTGGTAAGGGCGTTTTTATATGCAAGGATATGGAAGAAGTTGAATCTGCCGTTGAAAACATTTATGGAATAGCAACTGGCGGTAAGGTAGTGGTTGAGGAGTTTCTTGAGGGTAATGAAGCGAGTTACATGATATTTACCGACGGACAAAGCTATATTCCTCTTGTCACCTCACGCGATCATAAAAAAATATTTGACGGAGATAAGGGACCTAACACCGGAGGAATGGGCGCTGTTAGCCCGGCTCCTCTGGACGTTGGTATGGACGAAAAGATAAAGACATCGGTAATAAAACCTCTATTAAAAGCATTGAAGAACGAAAAGATGCATTACAACGGCGTTATTTATGCCGGTCTTATGATATGTCCGGGTGATGATATTAGGGTTCTGGAATTTAATGCGCGTTTTGGAGATCCGGAAACTCAGGTTATACTGACAAGAATGGAATCAGATATCATGGATATATTGGTCCCTCTGGGGAGTATTTCAAAACTTCCGTCAAACTATACGATTAAATGGAATGATGGGGTATCGTGCTGTGTTGTTATTGCACAAAAGGGATATCCTAATGATTATGAAAAGGGCGTACATATTCCAAATTTGAAAAATATAAAAACTGACAAAAACGAATTTATTTTTCATGCAGGAACTATAAAGAAGAAAGGAGAATATTACACGAATGGCGGAAGAGTTTTGGGTGTTACCGCCGTTGGTACAACTCTTAATGAAGCAAGGAAAAAAGCTTATTCACTCGTAGAAAAAATCGCATGGTCGTCTTCTTATTATAGAAAAGATATTGGTCTATGGAGGTAGAGATGGACGTTTTGGTATTACTGGGAAGCAGTTCGGATCTTGAAACTTCAAAAGGCTGTACGGATATCTTAAAGGATTTCGGCATAGATTTTAAGACTATAGTTGCCTCTGCGCATCGAACACCGGAACTTGTGGAAGAGAATATAAAGGATGCTGAAAAATCAGGGACAAAGGTTATTATTGCTATGGCAGGAATGGCAGCGCATCTTCCGGGTGTTGTGGCATCAAAGACCTTAATACCGGTAATAGGTGTTCCACTGAGTTCAAAAAACACCGGTGGTATGGATGCACTCTATTCCGTAGTTCAAATGCCAACCGGATATCCTGTGGCGACGGTGGCTATAGACGGATCTAAGAATGCCGCGCTTCTTGCGGTTCAATTGCTTGCGATTAATGATAAAAAACTTAAAAAACTTTTACAGGATTACAGAAATAAAATGAAAGAGGCTGTTATAAAAGCCAACAAGGAGATTTAATGCCCATATTTGCAAAAAACCTTGAGGAATGCAGGGATTATCTGGAAAGGGGCTGGGTCCTGTCGTATCCTACGGAAACCACCTATGGTTTGGGCGTAAATCCTTTTAACAAGGATGCCATAGATTATCTGGATAAGATAAAAAGACGTTCAAAACATAAAAATTATCTGATGCTTGTAAAGAGTATAGATATGTTGAGCGTTTATGCAGAGGTAACAGAAGAGACAAGGGAATTCCTTTTTATTAATTC
>JAPLFT010000361.1 GCA_026390535.1 Pseudomonadota bacterium | reverse complement strand
AATTACCCATGCCGCTTTGAGTAACGTTCTTTAGCCTGACAAGAGCGTTAGCCGCTGAAGGGAAAGTAATGATCAAAGATAATAAGAGGCAACATGCTGTTTTTTTCATAAAAATCCCCTATATAAAATTATTATTGCTCGATCCTTTCAAAGAATTTTTTGTTCTTATATTTTACGTTAAAGGTTTTCGAGTATCCCCATTTGGTAAAATCATCAAACTTAACATTAACGGCACCTTCAAATCCCAGCTCATTCAATATCTGCGTACAAACCAACGGCATAATAGGAGTGAGCATATAAGTTGTTATCCGTATAATTTCAAGCACAGGGGCAAGAGTCTTACAAAGGGCAGCCTTATCTCCGGCCTTTGCTATCTCCCAAGGCTTACTCTCCGCTATGTGTTTATTGGTGTCATCGAACAGTGCCCACATAAGCTCCAGCGTCTTATGAAATTCATATTTATAAAAATCATTCTTGTAGGATTTTATCACGTTCTCCAATGCGTCTTTTAACGGATGTTTTGACAGAAGATCCTTTGTAATTTCTATTTTTTCATCATTTGGGTAATATTTTTCCATCATACCCATGGTCCTTGATATCAGATTACCGTAATTATTCGCAAGATCGGTATTATATCTCCCAATATATCGTTCCATCGTAAAATCAGAGTCTTCACCCCAGTGCATTTCTCTTAGGAAAAAAAACCTCAAACCCTGGTCGCCGTATTTTTGCTTAAAAGCCGTCGGTTCTATTACATTACCAAGGGATTTGGACATCTTCATGCCCGACATGTTCCAGTAGCCATGTACATTAAGATGTTTATAAAGAGGGAGGCCCGAAGCAAGGAGCATAGTACCCCAGTAGATAGTGTGGGTCCTTAATATATCTTTTGCTATAAAATGCTCGCTGACATTCCAGTAATCTTTAAACTCCGGATTATCCGGATAACCTATTGCGCTTATATAATTCAACAGAGCATCAAACCACACATATGTTACGAACCTGTTGTCAAAAGGAAGCTCTATACCCCATGATACTCTGTCCTTCGGCCGGCTTATACACAGATCCTCTATCTTTTCTTTCAGATATCCAAGGACCTCGTTCCTGTACCATTCAGGTCTTATTATGTCCGGTTTTTTTTCTATCTCTTTTTTAAAGGTATCCACATACTTGGACATCTTGAAAAAATAATTTTCCTCTTTTACAAGTTTTGGTACTGTTCCGTGATCAGGACATTTGCCATCCACAAGTTCAGAGGCTGTTATGAATCTTTCACATCCAATACAATAGTGTCCCTCATAGGAAGCAAAATATATATCACCTGTATCGTGTAATTTCTGTAGCAGATACCTAACCACTTTTTTATGCCTTTCTTCCGTAGTCCTGATGAAATCATCATACTCAAGACCCATAAGATCCCAGACTTCTTTAAAGCGTTTTGAGTTATCATCTACGAATTTTTTTACGTCCACTCCGGCATTCTGTGCAGCCATGGCTATCTTTTCCCCGTGCTCATCTGTACCTGTAAGAAGATACACCTGCCTGCCAAAGAGCTTGTGGTATCTTTTTACTATATCCGCAACAACCGTCGTAAAAGTATGTCCTATATGAGGATGTGAATTAACATAGTATAGCGGCGTTGTAATATAAATATCCGGTTTCTTCATCTACCCCTCCAGGGCAATGTTTATGAGTTCATCCAAAAGTCCGGAATAAGGGGTCCCGCTCTCTCCCCATAGCCTGGGATACATGCTTATGGTCGTAAATCCCGGGATGGTGTTTATCTCATTAAAATAAATTTCTTTTGTCTCTTTATCTATAAAGAAGTCGACTCTTGCCATACCGGCACAGTGAAGGACTTTGAATACATTTTTTGCGTATCCTGCAATTTTTATTTTTGTTTTTTCATCTATTTTTGCAGGCACCAAGAGATCAGCCCCTTTATCATCAACATATTTAGCATCGTACGTATAAAATTCTTTCAGCGGCACGATTTCACCCGGGATACTCACGCGGATATCCCTGTCCCATTTTCCAAGTATAGCTAATTCTATTTCTCTTGCATTTATACCCTTTTCTACGATAACCATGTCAGAATACTTGAACGCATCCTGTATCGCCGGAGATAATTCTTTCTTTGTTTTTACCTTTGCTATCCCTACAGAAGATCCCGTGGTGG
>JAPLFT010000171.1 GCA_026390535.1 Pseudomonadota bacterium | reverse complement strand
AGAAAATTAATAAAAAAATTGAGAGCACAGAGAAGATTAAAACAGAGACTGGTAGTAATGAACCTGGTTATACTGATGCCCAGATCCTTCAAAACGAACTGAATGAAACAACTGTATCCTATGATGGAACCTCAGAGAGTTTCAAGGTCGATACAAAAAGTAAAAATGCTTCTTGGCCTATATTATGGGAATCAAAATCAGATATAATAAGCATAGATCCCGATGGTACAGTGACGGTAAAAAGGCCTTCTGATAGAGAACAAGAGGTAAAACTGATTGCAACAATAACAGATGGCAATATTACTTTATCAAAATCCTTTGACATATGTGTAACTGCTACGGTAGGACAAAAAACGATATTACTACCTATACACCTGACCTTGACCCCACCATTCAAGTAAGCCATTGGCTAACGGCTGACATGGATAGTTTAAAGGTCTCTTATGATCATCTATCAGAGAGTTTTAACGTTCCTGTAAAAGGTACTTACGGCTCGGATATAACCTGGACTACGGCACCGGAAGGAGTAATTATTGTAGACAATAGAACAGGTTTGGTTACTGTTAAAAGAGATAATGTAGATTACAAAGTTGTTCTTACAGCCACTGTAAAAAGAGACAACTCAGCACCATTAAAAAAAGAGTTTACATTGTTTGTAAAGAGTAAAAAGACCAGAATGGGCATTCATAGTAATTCATGTATTGGGCTAGACACCACAGGACTTAATGTAGAGAGACTTGGTGTAGGCTGTATAATATTTGAATTTTCTTCGCCTAATAACACCGGTGATAAAATAAAGTTAATATTTCTAGCAACGGATCATCTACGTGATACGTTCTATGTTAATGGTGAAATTGCTCAAATGAAGAGCGAGAAGACTGAGGACGATACTAGACAATTTATGTGGGTAGGAAATGATAGTCGTGGGCTAATTCTATATGTTGAAGGGGACATCGATATACCATCTATTGACAAAGTTATCCTAGGTAATGAAATCATATTCCGGGCAGCAAGTCCCATATCTGGTCAGCAATGAATAAAAACAATAAATTTTAACTATTAACAGTTCCTTTTATATTCAATATACCTTGATAATGCTTTTATAGCCCTGTCGGATTCTCTGAACACAGGGACGTTCTTTATGACCTTACAGGCGGGATCATAAAGTTCTCCACTATCTACAACAACTACAAACGGTTTATCTGAAGTTTTTGAATATTCCTCTATCATATTGAACATGGATTCAGTCCCAAGTTCTTCCTTTATGGATTTCAAGGCCGGCGTCATCGGTATACAGGAAACAACACCTGCTGAAACTGATTTATCCTTTAACAATGCCTTCAGGCATCCCACATATATCTTATCATTGGCTACCGGCGTTATATCCAAAGGATTACCGGCTGTAACAAGGTTATCTATTTTTGCATCGGCTAGTATTGATGTTATTTCCTTCACCGTATCTGAGCTTAATTTTGCAAGACCAGTAGTTCCAAGGTTATCTGCCATACCTACAGTTTCAAAGCCTGCGTTGCTTATTATCGCAATATTATTGCCGCTGATCTTATAATCTACAAAACCGATCATGATCTTCAATATATCCTCGAAATCCATGAAACTTTCAACAACAAGAGCACCGGCATCTTGCATAACTGCCCTGTAAACAGGATATTCTCCGGCTATAGAGGCTGTATGTCCGCTTGCGGCAGATTTTCCGGCACTTGATCTTCCGCCTTTGTAAATCATTATATCTTTTCCCTGCTCTCTCAGTTTCTTTATGTAAGATGCTGTTTTTATACCATCCAGATCCTTAAATCCTTCCACATAAAGCGCAATCACCTTTATCTCCGGTTTATCCAGGAAGAAAGCCAGATAGTCGCTGACGGTCAGGTCCATCTGATTACCTATAGACACCGAGTATTGAGGGGTAAGGTCAGTCTTACTAATTTTGGATATTATAAACGCGCCGGACTGTGAGATGAACGCATAAGGTTTTGGGGTCGAATAAGGCATTTTTTTCGTCGGGATAAAGAAAGTGTCATATCTGCCCGGGTTCGACACTATGCCAAGGCAGTTACCGCCTACAAGTATCGGACCTTTGTCTTTTGTCTTTCTGCTTTCCTGAATAAGCTCGACGATGTTTTGCTCCAGTTTTTCTCCGCCCTCTTTTTCTGCAAAACCGCCCGGGATTATTATAACGCTCTCTATCTTATTGCTGTTTATTGACTCCTTTACCACTTCTCCTGCAACATTAGCACCCACGGCAAGCACAAGCAGATCCACCTTATATGGTAGTTCACTTATGGTTGGTACACACTTAATACCGTCTATTTCTTTAGTATCGGCTTTTATAACAAACATCCTGTCTTTTGGAAAATCCCTGTTTATTACATTATTTAATATTATCCTTCCCATGTTCATAAATTTTTCTGATACACCTATTACGGCGATTGATTTGGGATGGAATAATTTTTCGAGTTTTTCAACGGGTCTTGGCGCAAGAAAGGTAGGTTTATTCTCTATCTTCATAAGTCCGTCTATGGCAAAAAATTCTCCGCCGGATACGACGATAGGATTTATCTCGCATTCAGAAATAACAAAGTTGCTGTTCTTGTTGTCATAGCTGAAATATTTTCCAAGCTCATTCAATCTGTTAAGTGTGTCCTCTATTATTTGTTCCGATATCAAACGCTTTCCCACCCTATCCAGGCCTGCGAGTTTGCAATAAGCCGCATTGTTTCTTATCATATCCGTAGATAATTTTTTATGTTCACCGGACAGGACAGAGAATGCGTTATTCATGCTCTTACCAAAGAACTCGGTGTCTATACCTCCAACGCCAAAACCAATTATAGTACCAAAATCCCTGCTGTTCCTTACAGACGCTATAACTTCGTTACCAAAAGTATTCTTGTATGATATTTTTTCCACAACGATGAAACCGTGGACATTGTATTTTCCCGTTTTTTTTCTGATATCCTCTATGGCCTTCTCTATTTCCGACCCAATATTTTTACAAAAGACAACACCGCCCAATTCCGTTTTATGCAGGATCTCCGGTGACACGACCTTTACTACGACTTCCTCCGTCGACATCTTCACACTGTGATCATATTTTCCTTTAAAGGGTACAAACTGGTATTTTGGTGTTTTTATTCCTATTGAATTGAATATCGAATAAACTTCGTGTTCCAGAAGTACATTTCTTCCGTCCTTTTTTACTGAGTTGAGTATAGGCAGGACTTCTTTCATTTAAAATGACCTCCAGCTATTATCGTCGGCATTTAAGGGATATATTGTAACTTTATGCTTTTATCAAAATAAAAAACCCGGATAGCGCTCTTAATATGCCATCCGGGCCAAATAATTTTTATAACCCCATAACCCTGTCCGAATATTATATGGCAATGTATTGTATTGCAATAAAAATGTTAAACCTTGGTCTGTATATTTGAATCTCAATATGTTATATGCTCAGACTGATGAAGGTTTTTAACTTAAACCCGGTATCCACCAAGGATTCTAATGGTCTCACAATTTCCATTGGCGTGTTTGACGGCATACATCTTGGACATCAAAAGATATTAAAAAAACTGATCAAATCCTGTCCTTGCGGAATTATCACATTCTATAGGCATCCAAGATCAGGAGTTAAATTGCTTCAACCCTTTTGCGAGAGACTAAGGATCTTTAGGGAAATGGGTATTAACAAAATCTTTATTGTATCAAAAAGGGATAATCTGTTTTCCCTATCCGCAGAACAATTCGTAATAAAAGTTATAGAACCTCTTAATATCAAAAGGATCGTGGTCGGAACTGATTTCAGGCTCGGACATAATAGGGATACTGATGTTGATAAATTTGAGAAAATATGTTCAGAGCGTGATATCTTAGTCGATAAGATCGATATAGTCCTTGAGGGTCATGATAAAAAACTTAGTTCTACCCAAATTCGTGAAAAGATCCTGGCAGGCGATGTAAAAGAGGCCAATTCAATGCTGGACAGACCCTTTGCAATAAAAGGCTTTGTGGTTAGGGGCGCCGGATTGGGAGCCAGACTGGGTTTTAGCACCGCCAACATTATCCCTCATCCTACAAAACAGGTAGTCCCGGCCAATGGGGTTTATAGGACACAAACAATAATAAGGGATAAAAGATATAACAGCATTACCTACGTTGGAACAAATCCCACGTTGAGACACGGCAAATATTATTCCATAGAAACCCATATACCGGGATTTAGCGACGATCTTCATGGAAAGGTAATAGAGGTGGAGTTTTTAAATAGAACAAGGGATGAAATAAAATTCAAGTCAGTGAATGAACTGATAGATGCTATAAAGAAGGACATTGTTACCAATTTTTAAACATATAACCCTTAGTCACACTTAGATATAAGCACTGTATAGTTGTTAAACAGATATCTATTATTTGATGGTATAAAACTAGTCATTGGTTAGAACAAACTCTAATGAAATCAGTATGATATCTAAGGTAATGTCTTTGGCATGAGGGTTGCATTATTAAAAGTAAAACTTTGAGGAGCTCAGAGGGGGACGATAAAATGAAGAAACTTTTAATAGTACTCGCGGTATTAATGATGACAGCATCAGGCAGTCTTTTTGCCAGTACCTTCGGTGATTTTCTAAA
>JAPLFT010000124.1 GCA_026390535.1 Pseudomonadota bacterium | reverse complement strand
AAGGAACTGATAAAGAAATATTTCCCGCTGATCATTGGCCTCATTCTTATTCCAGTCTCTGCGTTAACCGGAAGAACGGATATTTTCATCTTGCTTTTCATGGAATCGATATACGCTCCCAATATCCAATCACCGTTTATTATCATCGACGTACTGCCTTCCTTAAACTTTAGATCCATACAGTCATAATCACACTCCTGGGACATATAATCTTTCTTCTTAAGGGTTTTTATAAATTCAAGGGTTTTAATCATAGTATCCGTATTAAGATTCGGCACATGTCCATCAATAGGCCATCCTCCATAGGATGTCAGAAACGGAATCAACCAGAAGGGTTCGCTTTGATCTATCTCTAAACAAGTCATATTTATGCTTGAGTTATTCTTTGTTTTCTTTTTTATTATTCCATCACAGAGTTTTAAAAGATCTTTTGTGGTTCGTGGAGGTTTCTTCACATAATCGGTATTATAATACAGCATTAACTGATTACCGTAGCTATTGGGCACACCCCAGGTTTTTCCGTCCTGAATGGCGGCATCCACAGCATTATCCATATATTGTGAAAAATCGAATTGTCCATTTAACGGCATTATAAGACCGTTAGAAACAAAGAGACCTGTATTATCAGACGTAGTAAGTATAACATCAGGTGGACTCCCCGCTATAGAGGCATTTTGAAATTGCCTGTGAATATCATCAACCGAATAATAAGTTCTTATAACCTTTACTCCTGGATTGTTTTTTTCAAATGAGGCAATTATAGAGTCAAGATAAGGGGCTGTAATCTTTTCTTCATTATCCCAAAAATTGATAGTTATTGTTTCTTTTTTCGAATCTTGGGATTTTTTACAACCGAATACAGCAAATACAGATAAAATGCCGATAAGGATAACTTTTTTTTTTATCATTTAAAAGCTCCTGTGAATAGACAGTTCATCTTTTATAAATCCCAGTTAACCTAGTCAGCTTTTGTTTTACGTCCTCATTCAATTGGTCTTTTTTATATCTCCACTGCCAGTTACCGCAGGCAACTCCGGGAATATTCATTCTGGCATCACTCCCCAGGGATAAGATATCCTGCAGAGGAATAACGACCATTATCGCAGTGGATGCAAGCGCCAGCCTTATAAAATCCCATGCAATATCTTTGCCGTCGGTGTTTAAATATTCTTTTACATAATCCTTGTCCTGAGCCTTGGCTTTTTCATACCATCCAACTATCGTTTCATTATCGTGAGTTCCGGTATATGCAACGCAATTTATAGGGAAAAGATGAGGGACATAAGGGCTGCCTTCTGTAGAATCAAATCCAAACTGAAGAATCTTCATCCCTGGAAATTCAAATGTATCTCTTAATTTTTCCACATCGGGGGTTACAAAGCCCAAGTCTTCCGCGATGATCGGGATCTGCCCCAATTCCGCTTTTATAACCTTAAATAGATCTTCTCCGGGACCTTTTTCCCATTTTCCATGTATAGCGTCTTTACTTCCGTAAGGAATAGCCCAATAAGCAGCAAACCCTCTGAAGTGATCTATCCTCACCATATCCACTAATTCAATCGTCGCCGCTAATCTTTTTATCCACCACTTATAATCCTGTTCCTTTAATATTTCCCAATTATAGAGAGGATTACCCCAAAGCTGTCCGGTGGAACTGAAATAATCCGGTGGAACACCGGCGACCTTTGTCGGATTTCTTTCTTCATCAAGATAGAATATGTCCGGGTTGGCCCAGGTATCACAGCTGTCATAAGCCACAAATATAGGTATATCGCCTATTATCTTAATGTTGTTTATATTGGCGTATGATTTCAGCTCGTGCCACTGTTTAAAAAATATGAATTGCAAAAATCTGTGATAATTTATCTCATCGCTGAGTTTTTCCCTGTATTCCTTTAAGGCGGTAAAAGTCCTTGTCTTTATATCGCGATCCCATTCATGCCACGGTTTACCGTTGAAATGCTTCTTAAGTGCCATAAAAAGTGTATACTCTTCTAACCATGATTTATTTTTTTCA
>JAPLFT010000015.1 GCA_026390535.1 Pseudomonadota bacterium | reverse complement strand
AGTTTAGAGAGAACAGAATGGAAAAATTGATCATAGATTATATCCTCAGATCTACGTTCATAAGAAAAGAGAATCTATGGGGCATAGGGAGCTCCAATCTGTTGAAGAAGGAATTATCTTCTTATATACCGCTGCTTTCCAAAATGTATCCTTCCATAAATCCTATAACTCTGGATTTTGATACTGATAAAGAAGATAAATCTATAATATTTACTTTTGCCAGTGAGAAAAGAGGAAGAAAGCTTAATACCGTTTTTAACGATGAATTCATGAAATCCCCGGAATTCACGGATATGGAAAAAATTGCCAGAAAATTAAAAGGTCTTGGCAATCCTCCTTATTACATTGAACTTACGGATAAGGGGAAAACAATACTTGCCGATGATATTTTTGACCTTCTCTTTAAACTCCTGGAATATTCAAAATCAAAGATAGATATACAGCGATATAAAGGATTGGGAGAAATGAACCCGGATCAGCTTTGGGAAACCACTATGGACCCAAAAACCAGGAATGTACTCAAGGTGGATATTGACGATGAAGAGGCCGCGGATAATCTTACTTCCATCCTTATGGGTGATGCGGTTACATCGAGAAAACATTTTATAGACGTGAATGCTCTTCACGTAAGGAACCTGGACGTATAACAGAGGGAGAGGAATGGAACAGCAGGATTTTTTTAACAAGAACATTAACGACGACTCGGTTTCATATCTTGATGAAATGCAGGAATCTTTTATTGATTATGCGATGAGCGTAATTACCAGTCGCGCGCTTCCCGATATAAGGGATGGTTTAAAACCGGTGCAGAGAAGAATACTTTTTGCCATGGCAAACGAAGGGCTTTTCCATGACAAAAAATATTCCAAATGCGCAGGTATAGTCGGTGAGGTACTGAAAAAATATCATCCTCACGGGGACGTCGCTGTATATGATGCTCTTGTCAGGATGGCTCAGTCATGGGTAATGAGGTATGCTCTTGTGGAAGGACAAGGCAACTTCGGTTCTATCGACGGAGATTCCCCGGCCGCATACAGGTATACTGAGGCCAGGCTGGATAAGCTCTCAAGCTACCTGATGATGGATATAGAAAAGGAGACGGTCGATAAAATAGATAATTATAATAATACGGACAAAGAACCCATAGTGCTTCCAACGAGATTTCCCAACCTTTTGATAAACGGAGCTTCGGGTATAGCTGTTGGAATGGCGACCAACATTCCCCCTCATAATCTTATAGAGATATTGGATGCGACCATAGCACTTGTAAAAAATCCCGAAATGAAAACAGAAAAATTACTTGAATATGTGAAAGGACCTGATTTTCCTACAGCAGCTTCTATAATAGAGGATAAAGGCATAAAAGAGGCGTATACCACCGGAAGAGGCACCATAAGGATAAGAGCGGAAATAATCGTAGAAAAAGATAAGGACAAAAAAAGAATAATAATAACTGAGATTCCATATGGGATCGTTAAGACAAGAATAACGACCAGAATAGTTGAGCTCATAAAGACAAAAAAACTGGAAGGAATAACGGATATAAGAGATGAATCCACAAAAGAAGGGGTAAGACTGGTTCTTGATATTTCAAAGAGCGCACCTGTGGATTTTATAATAGAAAAACTCTATAAAAACACACCTCTTGATTCAAATTTTGCCGTGAACATGGTTGCTCTTATCGACGGTAGACCCAAACTGGTCAATCTAAAAGAGATACTTGAGATATTTATAGAATATAGAGAAGAGGTTGTAAGAAGAAGAACTATTTTTGAACTAAAAAAAGCGGAGGAAAAGAAACATCTATTAGAAGGATTTGTAAAAGTCCTTAGCCAGAAAGAAAGATATCTAAAAGAGATCTTACCCAAATCCAAGGATAAAACAGATCTTAAAGCAAAGGTAGAGCAGGAGTTTTCTTTGTCGCCGATACAGAGTGAGGCGCTTGTAATACTACCGAACTACAGATTCTCCGGCCTTGAGGTGGATAAGATAAAAGCCGAACATGCGGAACTCTCCAAGGAAGTAGAGGAACTTCTTTCCATCCTGAACAGCGAAGAAAAAATAAGAAAAATACTTATTAAGGAATTTACAGAGATAAAGACGAAATTTCCCGAGATAAGAAGGACCAGAATAGTCTCCGATTTTGAGGATAAAAAACTTGTTGATCTTATCCCGTCGCAGGAAGTGATGGTGTCCATCACACAGGGCGGATTCATAAAAAGGTACAACATGGAAACTGAACAGAACGGTGATAGGGAGTCTAATGTGGTTTTTACCGGCGACGATATCATAAGATACATCACCAAGGCAAATATGGCAGAAAGGGTGCTTGTTTTCTGTAGTGACGCAAAGGTATATCCATTAAGAGTTTTTTCTCTGCCTGAGATGAGAAGATACGGTAAAGGTGTTGATATTAAAGAACTCCTGAAATTAAAAGAAAATGTAAACGTAGCCGGTGTCTTTGACGAGGCAGCGAATACTGAAATTATTGTATTAACCAAAAAGGGATATGCGAAGAAATTAAAACTTGAAGAATTTAAAGGTATAAAATCCAACGGTGTCTCTGTTTTTTCTTTAAGGAAGGATGACGAGGTTGTTGCGGCAGAAATAATAGGTTCAGAATATCTGGCTATTCTTGAGGATAAGGGAACTATTACCAGAGTGAAGATGAATAAGATTGAGCTTTCCTCCAGAGGTCAGGCTCCTGCCAAGATCTCCACGACGTATCTTGCTCACGCCTTTATGCAGGGTGAAAAGGATAAAACTATCATTGCATACTCAAGCGGTAACATAGGTACTCCGTCATCGGCTAAAGACAAAACAATAGCAGTAATGACCAACTTATCCGGTGTAGAATTTGTAGCTGTGACCAGTAGTGGTAAGTACATACTTATAAATAATCTGTCAGAGCCAATTCCTCTTGATGCTTCAGACAAGCTTGAAAAAGTATTCACGTACTACAATTGAAAAGATGATGAATGTTCTTGGGTTTGAATAATTAAATTTTTATAAAAGATGTTTGCAACAGGAACTAGGACGCATGAAGAGCCTGGAGGACGGATGTTTGCAGATTTTGAAGGCTTCTCGGCAGAAGAGACTTCAAAAGCTTGCAAACATAGGACGACAGGGATGAATCGTCCGAGTGGGTTGCGAGTCTTTTATAAAAATTTAATTATTCAAACCTAAGACGATACATTAATCAAACGACTCGCCGAATGTCAGATATGTGGAGAAGTTCTCATTGCTGA
>JAPLFT010000251.1 GCA_026390535.1 Pseudomonadota bacterium | reverse complement strand
CGTAAATTCCAATAAAGGCGGACTTGGAACCACTGTTTTTTCTGCGCTTCTTGCGGCCAAAATGAAAAAGATGGGATACAAAACGGCTCTGCTTGAAACATCTTTTTCCTCTGTATTGCCTTATTATTTTGGTTTTTCGTCTGCAAACGGACTTGAATTGATCTCTAACGGTATAGTTCCTCCTGTTTCAAGTTTTGATTATCCGTATCTTAGCCCGTCTCTTTTTATGATAAATGACCCCCACGTTGTTGATTGGGATAAGGAGTCAATACTCAGATTTTTTAAGAAAATGATTATAAATACTAATTGGGGAGATACGGATATATTGATAATAGATGTTTCGGCGGAGCACACGGGATTTATAAAGGATATTAAGGCATTTCTGCCGGAAAAACTTCATCATGCAATACTCATGGTGGATTACAAACAGGCTTCCAGCGATTATACAAAGGCCTATATTGATTATTTTAACGGGTTTATGTCTGTGCTTTATGTTCTGCTTTCTCCTTCAAAAATAGATGCAAAGGAAAAGGAAAAAGAAAAACCGGAGACTTACGGTATAAAACATAATTTGAACATGTTGCCTTTTTTAGAAACCGCTTATTCTCCGGATATTAAACCAAATGATATAATTAAAAACATCAATGGACTATATGCACCGATACTTGAGGAGGTATCAACAGCGTGTCTTTCGATATTTTAAGAATTCTGATCGTAGATCCCAGCGGTGATATAACCAGTTCCGTTAAAAGTAATTTTAATAATGTCTATTCCAGCAGTAACGTGCGTGATGCCATGTTGCTGGCAAAACAGATAGAACCTGATTGTATCGTGTGTGATTACGATATAGCGGATAATTTTTTGGATATAAAGAACGGTATAGACTTATTTACCGCTTTTGATACCGGAGAAAAAGAAACGGCAAAAATACTGGTTTCATCTTCGGAAGAATTTGACAAGATACAAAAGGCAATAAATCAGGCGGGGATTTTTAAATTCATACCGAAACCGTTCAGTAATACCGATTTTGCGGATTCGATAAATTCCGCATTTGAATATATAGAGTTATTGAGGGAAAACTCCGGACTTGTATCCCGTGCAGCAGCCCGTAAACAGTATCTGCTGAATTTAAAATCAACTTTAGAGAATAAGCAGAAAGAACAGCAGGAAATAATGAAAGATTCCGACCTGAAGGTGAGAGATGTAGAAACGGAGTATGAGATAATAAACAGCCTTCTCACATCTATACAGAGCGCTGATTCAATAGAAGAGCTTGAACAGATCATAGTGGATCAACTCTATGAACCAATGGGTGTGGATTATGTAAAGATTATTTTACATCAGGAAAAACTTCCCGAGGAAACACCTAATATTATATCTACGCATCTTTTTTGTTCGGGTGCCAATCTTGGTTATATAAAGTTTGGAAGAAGAACAAAAAACGGCAATGTAGCGGTATTCAGTTCTTCCGAGGTTGAACTACTGGACAGGGTGTCCGATATAGTCGCAATGTGTGCAGATAAAATAATGAGGTTTTCAAAACTCAAAAAACTTAAAGACCAGTGGGACTCGGTCTTTAACTCTATCGGGGAACCGCTTGTGGTCGTAAATAGGGATTTTGAGATTATTCAGGCGAACCGCTCTTTTGAAAAACTTACGCAATTAGGCGAAAAAAATCTTTTAGGAAATAAATGTTACAGCGCTGTCATGGGTAGCGATATAAGTTCATGTTGTAATGGCTGTAATATCGCCAAAACATTTGAAACAGGGAAACCGACGGGTTCTCAGGTAAAATTTGAAAACAGGAAAAAAAATTACACGACATGGGCATATCCTATATTCGAGGGTAAAGAAATAAACTGCGTAGTTCAGTTCTATAAAGATGTTTCTGAACAGACTGTTTATAAGGAAAAGATACTCTATTCAGAAAAATTAGCCGAAATTGGTATCATTGCCGGGTCTATTGCGCATGAAATAAACAATCCTATCGGAGGTATACTTGCTTTTCTTCAGATGATGATGAGAGAGACGGATAAAAATTCATCTCTATATGAGGATCTTATAGAAATGGAAAAAGCTGCAAAAAGATGTAAGCAGATAGCCGATAACCTTTTACATTTTTCAAGACAATCAAGAGATGAAGAGGTCAAGGATATAGAAATATCGTCTGTCTTTGCCACGCTTATCCCTCTGGTACAGCTTCAAATAAGACATGAGAATATAAATATAAATCTGAACGATAATAGCCATGGTGCTTCTATCAGGGGAGTGTTCAACGAACTTGTTCAGGCGTTTTTAAACATAGTGAATACCTCCGTTGAATTGATACAGAAAAAAGGCGGAAATGGTTTTATTAATATAGATGTTAATGAAGACGAATCAAATTTAATAGTAAGCACTTACGATAACGGGTCCAGGTTCATAGAAGATGAGGAATTCCAAAATCTTGCCCTGTTTGTGAGCAAAAAGATAATAACGGGTTATAACGGGAAAATAGATATAGGTCAAAGGAACGATGCTGAAGGTAATTATTTTTGGGTATCTCTGCCAATGGTGGTCAAAGAGAATTTTTCATAGTAAATGAGCTTCATGACTTGCAGTAATTACAAGAAAAAAATACGGCTTTCCGGTTTGCACGAGGTAAAAAAAATACTTCGTGGTTCCGGGCTTCATACCGTCTGTGAGGAAGCCAGATGCCCTAATATAGACGAGTGTTTCTCTAAAAAAACGGCTACATTTATGATCATGGGAGATGTTTGTACAAGGGCTTGCAGATTTTGTAATGTAACACATGGTAAACCCATGGTATTGGATAAAAATGAACCTATACGTATTGCAGAGGCGGCAAGTTCAATGGGATTAAAACATGTCGTAATAACATCAGTTACCAGAGATGATATCTTGGATGGCGGAGCGGAGCATTTCTATAAAACCATAACAGAAACAAGAAAAGCTCTGCCTTCCGTATCAATAGAGGTGTTAACGCCGGATTTTAAAGGTAACACAGAGTGTATTGATATCGTCCTTAAAGCAAAACCGGATGTTTTTAATCACAATATAGAAACTGTTAAGAGATTATCAAAAGATATACGTCCTCAGGCGGATTATGAAAGATCACTCTCTGTTTTAAAGCATGCGTCATCAGGAGGTTTTATCGTTAAATCCGGATTCATGCTTGGATTGGGCGAGGAGAATGACGAGATATATCAGACGATGAAAGACTTAAGGGACGCCGGAGTCAGCATTCTCACAGTAGGCCAATATTTTAATCCCAGTGGAAAGTCATGGTCGGTAAAAAAATACTATGAAGAGGATTTCTTCAATAAATTAAAAGATTACGGGAAGATGCTAGGTAGTGGCCGAGCATCCTTCTAAGACCACACTCTTTTCCGTACATGAAAGGGTGGAAATGATAAAGGACGCAACAAAAAAGGAAAAAAACATAATAGTCACATCCTTCGAAGGATTAGTCGTGGATTATGCGCACAATGTTAAGGCCAGTGCTATTGTACGAGGATTAAGAGCGGTCAGTGACTTTGACTATGAATTCCAGCTTGCAACGATGAACAAACGACTTGCCGGTGATATAGAAACGATATTTTTTACCACCAGGGGAAAATATTTCTATGTTAATTCCAGCGGTATAAAGGATATAGCAAGATACGGCGGAGATGTTTCCGCTTTTGTCCCTCCGTATGTGGAAAAAAAGTTAAAGGAGAAATTCAGAAAATGAAGACTGCCAAATGGTTAGAGAGTATAATCCCTTCGCCGACCCTGGCTGTTAATCAAAAGGTTATGGAACTAAAATCAAAAGGCAAAAAAATCATCAGCCTTGTAGTGGGAGAACCTGATTTTGAGACCCCGGAATTCATAAAGAACGCGGCGATAGAAGCACTTAAGAAGAATTATACAAAATATACAGAGACTCAGGGAATTATTCCGCTTAGAGAAGCTATATGTGAAAAATTAAAACGTGAGAATGGTTTAAATTATGAGCCCTCCCAGATAATAGTTACGTGTGGGGCAAAGCAGGCAATATCAACAGATCTGGAAAAGGTTGCAACTACAAAGACCAAAGTGCTTATCTTGAATAATCCATCAAATCCGACGGGAGTTCTATATAATAAGGATGAACTTCTTAAAATATCAGAATGGTGCTTGAACAAGGGCATAGTTGTAATATCTGATGAGATCTATGAAAGGATCGTGTTCTCTGGACGTAAATTTGTCTCTGTCGCAAGTTTTAGTGATGCTATCTACAATAATACAATTACCATAAATGGCTTATCCAAATCGCATTGCATGACGGGGTGGAGAATGGGATACGCCGCAGGCCCAAAAAATATCATAAAGGCTATGAGCAATTTCCAATCCCATTTCCTTTCTCATATAACGACATTTGTTCAATATGCTTCTGTTGAAGCTTTAAAGAATGATTCATTCATACCAAAAATGGTTATTGCTTATGAAGAAAGGATCAATACAACTATAGAGTTAATGAAAAAATATATGCCTCTATCCGAATGTGTTGCTCCTGATGGTGCATTTTATATATTCCCAACTGTAAATAAATATTACGGTAAAAGTTGTGATGGAAAGACCATAAAGAATTCCGTTGATATGGCTACATTCCTCTTGGAAGCGGCAAACGTAGCTGTTGTTCCGGGGCTAGCCTTTGGAATGGATAACAATATTAGGCTTTCTGTCGCCACATCGTTAGAAGAGATCAAAGACGGCTTAGCCAAGATTGGCCAGGCTTTGGGCAAATTAAAATAAATTTTTGACAATTATCTGTCGCACATAGGCCTTTTATATTCCCCTTAACCCTGCTTTGTTGTCTTATTAGTAGAAGAAGACCACAAAAGGAGGATTGGGCAATGGTTCGCATAGATGATGCGCAAGCTGAAGAAATAAAATATATAATCTCTCAATCCATGAACGGCCTTCATGTATTATTTGATAATGACACCATAAAAAGATATTTGAACAGATCTGAGAGTAATGAGGACGAAGTATTCAATGAAAAAAAATCCAGAGAAACAGAAAAACTGATAGAAAGGTTTATGTCTACCCCGACTATCACAGGTAAAAAGATGTTATTCCAGAGTCTGACCGATGAAGAGAAGGCTCTTTTAATAAAGACCTATTTCAGTATAGTTGAGAACAATATCCTCAATTCCAGAAGACTGATTAACTAAATAAAGTACCCCAAAACCCCCAAAATAAAAAACCCGTTAGTATTTACTAACGGGTTTTTCGTTCTTCATTCTGTTTTAGGGGGGAAACCTTACTTTAGAATGAACTGGTAATATTTAACGCTTGTTGAAGCTAAGGTCAATCTCTCTTAATGTAAAAGATAATCTTTTTTCTAAGATCTCTAACTTGTTAATATTATTTATTAAATTTTCCAATATGTCTCTGTGACTATTATTGTCACTCGCATTTTCCTGATAAGAATTTGGCACCAGATTTTCGCTTTTAACTACAGACATTTTGGTAATCCCCCATGATTTTACTTAATTTGTATAATCTCTATTCTGCAAGTGATGTGCCATGGTTTTTATCCATAGAACTGCTTGATAGTAAAGAAACTCAGGCCAATTAGGGGTATCTTGGCGGTGACGTTAATGGGTTTTTATGACAAAAAACGTCACAAACAGTTTTTTATGATTTTTGTCGTCAAATTATTTTGCCCAGATTTGTTTGACTTTACGCAGGACATGATAGCGCGAATTATTTGTAACCATAAGATGTGTTGTGCTATAAGTACTGCCTGGGTTAAAAACTAGTCTATAGACTAGTTTAAAGACGGACCCAATGATCTTTGAAAATTTGGGGGTGAACAGGTTTCGACGTGGGTAGTTGATACTATAATGGCATGTCGAGGGTCCGGATGGCCTCGTAAAAAATCCGGAAACAAATCAATTGGCGAAAACTTCGCTTTAGCTGCTTAATTTATTAAACAGCCGTTCTGTCTCTGTTTGATCGAGACAGAGAACAGGGCGTAAACAATTCGGTCTTGCCAGTTCAATGGTTCATGCTCGTACCTTTGAACGGTGAAAAATAAACGAGACGGCTCCGAATGATATCGCCTGTGGTAGCATTTGGAGTTTAAGCAAATCGCAGGATACACATGTAGATGTTATAGTTGAAGACTTGCGGACCCGGGTTCAATTCCCGGCACCTCCATACTTGTCTTTTTTGAGCGATACTTCGTCATGCTCCCTCGCAAATCCTCGACGTATGTTTATATACGCCTGCGGTTTGCTCGGTCGCATTCCTCGTCTAGCTCAAAAAATCCTGCGTATGGTCTAAGATTTTTCTCTTACCTAACAATTTGATTTTTATTAAGTCTTTCAAATATTTTGGAGATGCCTTCTTTGTCGTATTGAGATAAAACTTCACTTTGATTTTGGTATGACATTATAGATGACTTGTCTCTGGTTGGACTTTGATTTGCAGGATCGCAGTCTTTACTTGCTGGCGCCGAATTATCTTCATCACACAAACCAAAAGCATGTCCTATTTCATGTAGGAGTACCTTGCTCATTTTATATTTTTTAATTGCTTCATCAGTGTTATTTAGAAATACAGAAGGATATTTCACCGAATTTAATATTTCCAAATATAATTCTCGCTGTTTCACTCTTAACTTGTCTAAAGGGGTAACATCACTTTTATGGTTTATTTCTTCCAATTCTTTATTTAATATCGGGATCTCGGTCTTTTTATAATAAGGATTAGTATATAGACCACCGGCACATCCGTAAACAATTTCAGAGATAAGAGAAGAATCATCAATTAGGATATCAGGAGCAACACAATCGACTATTATATAATTAGTTAAATCAACATCCTTTGTATTTAGGCCAGCTTTTAGCCATGAACTTATTGTATCAGTTATATCTTGCTCATCTACCAGAGAAGAATTATTACAAAATGATATTTCATGATTATGTATTAATTTATATGCAAGTGATAATTCAGGGGCTTTTTTTATATAATCAAGATGTTTCCAAGCCATTGCTTGAAAAGGTATAAGGATA
>JAPLFT010000017.1 GCA_026390535.1 Pseudomonadota bacterium | reverse complement strand
CACATATACATCTTTCACAATATACTCAACCTCCTTATCATTCCTTTCTATAAGATCCACTTTTACACCTGGATATATGAATTCCATGGGTAAGGATGACAAATTAAAAAGGACACTCACAGCTTTTTTGCCTTTTAATACCTCATATAGAAGAGCACCTTCTTCATCCACAGATTGATTTGAGTAGCTCTTTAGAACTTTAACAAACAATAACGTAGCCACAAGCGAGCCAATGGAAATGAAAACAACCAGTCTCTTACTTGTTAGGACCACTCTTAGCCGCTTCTTCAAGTTTGCCATAAAGTTCTTTAAGTGCATTATTCTCCTCCTCTGATCCTTTTTTATTAAAAGGTTTTGAAGGTTTTCTTATCTTTATTTTATACAAATCTTTTATCTCTAATTTTTCGGAATTACATTTTACACGCTGAGGACACTCATCATCAAAAAACACTTCTTTTATAGCCTTATGAAAAGTTAGTTCATCTTTATACCTAAGATCTATCTGTCCGGAAAATACAGCTCCTATAATTATCACAGGAACTATCGTCATAATGATCCCGTAAAATTCAATAAGCATTATTCATGACCACGTTCCAATCTTCCTCTACCGGAGCAAACCACCCTTTTTCCTCCCTGTGAGTATTATTATCCACACACGCTGTGGAGTTTGTAATAAGGCCTTTGTGCTTAACACAGGCTGTTCTAAAGATATCACTGTTTATCTCTATAAGTCCCGGAATGACCATAAAGATAAGATCTATGGGGGGCTGTCTTCTATATTCAAAATAATGATAATTACCCGGAATAGAGAGCTTGTTCTCCATTCTCAGTTCATTATCCAGAATAGGTGAATAAGTTTTAAGCCTGAAGAGAAGAATATCCTGATACACCTCTAGACCATTTGTTGCATGTGAGCATCCGCTCTGTTCTGGTATGAAATTATACTGCAAAGGTTCCCGTATATTTTGTTTATACCTAATATGGACGTAACGGTTATCATCACCAAAAAGGCACTCAGAATAAGTATGCTTCCTTTTTTATGCCTGACAGTATTATTCTTCAAAAATGCCATATTTAAATTTTCCGTCCGGCAATAATCTTTTAAAATTTGTGCTCTTTAAAAAAGATGAAGACACAAAAACTCTGTCATGCAGAGGTATGATCTTTATATTTTTAAGTATAGGGTTAAACTTTTTAGAGACTGTAATACTATCCTTATACGCGGTGAACATATTAACAAAATCATTATCTCTATCGTAATAATAATATATGGAATTCGACATGATCTTAAAGACAAGAGAGAGTACAAAAAGGCCTATGCAGATAAAAATAATCGTGAGCTTGGATGTTGAGATCAAAAATTCTAAAACCACTTTGCGCTGTCTCCCTTTTTATTGCTGTTCTTATAGAAATCAGACATCCCGCGCCTGTTGACATGTTTATCTTCAACAGTGGGAAGATCTTTACCCACTGTACTTCCCCTCTCCTGGAGGCTGGCGGTTATTTCCGCAAGTTTTGTCCTTACCGTCTGTCCTAAAAGCTCCGTTATACCGATTGCGGCTATAGCAACTAATGCCACAAGAACAATGTATTCGATCATGCCCTGCGCCTTTTTATTTAAAATATTCATAAAAAGCCCTCCTCTGTATGCGCATTGCAAAAATGCGGCCTTTTTTGGAGGCTGATCGTATATCCGGAAATCTCAAAAATTCATTAATTGTGTTGAAAATTGGACAACCGGAGTGTAGTTCTTATCTATGCCGAAATTCCTTTTAAGATATTTTGAGAATCATGACTTAAAATTTCATCTTTTTATGTCATTAGCTCTTGGCTTGTTATTCAGGCTTATAGCAGCATATTTTATATATACCCCTATGGCCCTGGATGACCTTAATCACGCATGGCAACCCGTTATAAACTTTTTTTGGGGTGCTCCTATGAGCCTTCCTTCTTATAGAAGCCCTCTTCTTCCATATATGCTCTATGGATTTTTAAAGATCGGTTATTGGTTTGGTTTTAGCTATGATCCGCTTCTCTCTATAAGAATGATGAATGTGGGATTGGCCATTGTATCCTTGTTGACCATGGTGGGCGGTTATTATTATTTCAAAAACAGAGAGAATAAATTATTCGGGATCACGTTGATGTACATGCTGGCGCTATACGCCGCTATGCCTTACGCAGCGACCAGGTCATTTGGAGAAGCAGTCGCGATCCCCTTTTTAATGCTTGGGTTCGGATTATGCGCTTACGGAGAACAAAAAAATAAACTCTGGGTTTTTGCCCTCGGGTTTTTATCACTGGGTATTTCCGTCCTCTTTAGATATCATGTGGGACTTATTTATGTAACATACGTATTAATCCTTTTATTCAGGAAAGATAAAAAATATTTTAAAACATCCATACTCGTGGGAATTCTTGTCGCAGGTATTTCTATATCTATTGCTCTTCTATATGGAAGATATCCGATGCAGACACTGTATGAACATTTAGCGGTAAATTACAAATACGATTTTGGGGCATGCAAGTGGTACAACCTTATACTTCTCATGTTTGGACTGACACTACCTCCTTTCTCCTTAGTGTTCTTGGACAAGATAAAGAAAGTCTTTATGGATAATCTTGAGGCTGGAATATGCTTTTTGGTCTTTCTTATTGCACACACACTAACATCGCATAAAGAAGAAAGATTTATGCTGCCCATAGTCCCGCTCCTTTTGATATTCATGAGTGCATTATGGGTGGAAAAAAAGGATAGCAGACTGGTAAAATATACCTTCAGCCCGGCATTCTTAATAATCAACACCGTCTTTCTATTTTTAGTAGTAACCGTTCCTTCTCAAAAGGGACTTATTGAACCATTATTTTTTGCAAACAAAAAATTGTCTCCGGAAAAAGGGATTTTGCTAAATTCCAATATATCAAAATGGGCCTATGACACCCATTTAAAAAGATCCATACAGAGCATTGATTATCTGCTTATAGAGCCTGTTACACCGGTTTATCTGGAAAATCTGTTTGAAAAAAATCCGAATAAGACTCAGGTAATGATAATATCCGAAGACCCCAAAAAGCTTTTAATGCTGGATGGTTATAAGTCTTCATACTTAAGTTGTGAAAACATAACGTATCACACCTCAATAATAGATAAAATTCTTTACAGTCTGAACCCAAAATATAATGGGAGGAAAAAGACCACAGGCTCAGTATTTTGTGCTAAATCCGGTAGCAATTAATGTTCAGTTAACAGAGTTACTGGAGGTGTGGGGATCTTCTGTGGCTTTTATATATTCACATAGTCCTGATTTACAGGAAACCGTTCCTGAACCGCATGCAGGTACCGCCGCTATCATCGAACAAGCGACATTATTACAATGAAAATTATCCCTGAATTCAGTTAATTTATTTAAGTTTATAGCAATATCAGCTCCGCCGTTGGCACAGTCACAGCAGCCATTCTGGGTGTATATACAATCCAGATCATGAGTGCAGCTTCTATATTTAAGGGTCTCGGAATCAGACAGCGGCCCTCCATCCTTTACGGCTAAACCGGTTGAATTGCTACCAGCGCCACAACATAAAAGAACAAGAAAAGATACCGGAAGCAAAAAGGATCTCAATAATAAAAACATTTTTTTAACTTTTAAATTTTTCATTCTCATTTACATTCATTTTTAATATGTTTTAAAAAACTCTTTATATTATTCTCCAATGTGTTTACCAGATTTTTGTCTTTAAGATTGCCTTGGGAATCAAAAGCTTCGTGTGCTACAGCAAGAGAGAACATCTCTGGGTAAACGAACGCACCAAGCCCCTCCAACGGAACCCTTAGATGCCATAGCCCCCTGACACCGCCTGCCATGGCAGGTGAAGCGGACATTACAAGTATGTTCCTGTCCTTAAATGGTTGAGGGCGTATACGCGATGTCCAGTCTATCAAATTCTTTAAAGTACCAGGAACAGAATAATTATACTCCGGTGAAGAGATTACAATACCATCACATTTTTCTATTTTTTCTTTTAGTTTTAAAGCACCCGATGGGATTCCTTTACTTTCTTCTATATCACCGTTGTAAATAGGTACGTCAAATTCCGAAAAATCGATAAGCTCAATATCACAATCCTGTTCTTTGAGTATTTTTGAAACAATTTTGATAAGCATAGCATTAACAGAGTTCTTTTTTAACGAGGCTGCAAACGCCAGTATCTTCATCTTATTCCCTCCAGTACTTACTTAGCCTCGTTTTATTATTCTTCCAGAATTCCATCAAGAAGACCATAAAGATAGATAGTATACCAAACATCACAAGTGCTGATATAGAGTATTTTATGATTTTTCTTACATTAAAATTAGATTTCATTTTTATCTTTATTTCATTTATATCCTCTCCCGTTCTAATGGTTGGTATTAGTTTGGATTTTTCAGGTTCTCCATTAATAAAATCAATAATGAACGGAATAGACGCCTCTGAAATGGTTGTATTATCAGTCGAGGCATATGTTATCTTGTTCTGTACCTCCGCATAATAGTAATTAAAAAGGTTACATATTTTTATATCTTCGGGATTTCTGAAGAAAAGAAATAAGTTCCTCTGAAGTATAGTACCTTTAATTGAATTATCAAATTGCCTGCAATTAGAGAACGCTTCATCGCTAAGTTTGACCTTATATTCACCTATCTTACCAAGCAAGTTTACAAAGGAGTTATATCTATTCATAAAGTTTTTAGCCTCTGCCTCTGTATTGAACAAATAAGTCGAAGCTACTTGATTTTTTTTATTCAGGATCTCAAAGTCAGGGGTATCTATTTTTGACGGGAAAAGGATCATTCTCAGGAATTTTTTATATTCTTGCTTTTCTTTTTCCTTTTCTTTTTCTCCCTGTATTTCGTTGTCTTTTCCCTTTTTAAGAACCATATATGTAGCAAGGATGGCATCTTTATCTGTGCTTACAGAATTTTCGAGTTTATAAGTTTTTTCTATTGTAATTGCATTTCTACGTTCTCTAAAACATAAAAACAGGATACTTATAAAAGTAAGCAGCATAACAAAATAGATTATGAATTTTCTGCGTTTTATTATTACACCTAAAAGCGCTACCAGATCCAGTTCATAATCCTGAACCATTTTCTTGTCTGGCGTCATAAGATGTTTACCTCCATAGTTTGTAGTGGCGGGGCCGACGGGACTCGAACCCGCGACCTTTGGCTTGACAGGCCAACGTTCTAACCAACTGAACTACGACCCCTAAAGAACTAGCTTTTTGTATTAGATACCGTTATTGATGTCAATTAAAAATTAAAGATTTGAGACTGGATCAAGCAGGGAAAAGACCTCTTCAACAAAAGCCTTTTCATCAACTTCCACCGGCTCTTCTACTATCTTAAAGCACATGGCCCTGTTAAAAAGTTCCTTTACGGCGAGATTGTTGAGCTTGTGCCCTGTTTTATACGCGACAATATGAGCCATTAACCTGGTAGAGCCTGTAAGAGCTATGTCCCCTATTATGTCCAATATTTTATGTCTTACAAATTCATCGTCGTAACTCATCTTATTCCTGTTAACCACGCCGTATGAATCTATGACTATGGCATTCTCATAAGAGCCGCCAAGAGCGAATCCCCGTTTTTGAAGATCTTCCACTTCTTCCAGAAAACCAAATGTTTTGGCTTTGGATATATTGTTTATATATGAGAAAGAATTATCAATGTATTCCAGGTGCTGAAGCCCTATGTTTGGATTTTTATAATTGACCCTGCACGTTATCTTAAGTTCTTTGGCCGGCAGGAAATATACGAATTTATCGTCTATATGGGCAGATACCGGTTTAATAACCTGTATGTATTTTCTCGTCTTATCCTGAACTTCTATACCAGCTCTATTGATAGCATCAACATAATCACCGGTGCTACCGTCGAGTATAGGCATTTCATTGCCTGACACTTCAATAACGGCATTATCTATATCCAAGCCTCTTAATGAGGAAAGCATGTGTTCCACGGTCGCAATTTTGACACCGTCTTTGTTACCCAGTACAGTACTCAATTCAGTATCTACAACATTGCTCCACATAGCCTTGATCTGAGGTTTGGATTCAATATCGGTTCTTACAAAAATTATTCCGGAATTCACCGGTGCAGGGTTTATAGATATATAAACAAACTCTCCGCTGTGGAGAGCAGTACCTGAAAGTTCAATCCTACTTTTTATAGTCTTCTGAAATTGCATAAATCCCTTTTCATCATAAACAAGTTGTAATCACACACCAAAACCTTTGCTACATTAACTACTTATAACATTTGGGATATTTTTGTCTAGTTTTTAAATTTAATGCGTCAAAGTCTAGTTATATGCACAAAAAGGTACATAATTACCATAATCCGTTTTGGCTATTATGAGGTTTCATCCCAAAATGAGCATATGCAAGCGGAGTTGCTATCCTTCCTCTTGTGGTCTTTGCTATGTAACCGCACTGTATCAAAAAGGACTCATAAATATCTTCTATGGTATCAGGTTCTTCGCCTACACATGAGGAAAGAGTTGTGAGTCCGACAGGACCTCCATTAAATTTTTCTATTATCGTAAGTAGTATTTTTCTGTCCATTTCGTCAAAGCCTTTTCCATCGACGTCCAACATATCCAGCGCTTTATCGGCGACATTCATTGTTATCCTTCCATCCGCCCTGACCTGTGCAAAATCTCTAACCCTTCTTAGGAGCCTGTTCGCAATTCTTGGTGTCCCGCGCGATCTTTTTGCTATCTCCAGCGCACCGTCTTTCTCTATATCCGCATTCAATATCCCTGCCGATCTTATTACTATGGTTTTTAGACTATCTACGTCGTAGTAATCCAGTCTTGATGAAAAACCAAATCTGTCCCTCAATGGTGATGCAATCAACCCAGCCCGGGTAGTTGCACCTATAAGTGTAAATTTTGGAAGAGGTATCTTGATTGCCTTTGCTCCAGGACCCTGACCTATAACGACGTTAAGTTCAAAATCCTCCATCGCCGGATACAAAGTTTCCTCGACCACACGTCCAAGACGATGTATCTCATCTATAAAAAGAACATCTTTATCAGACAGATTAGTAAGTATAGCTGCAATGTCTCCTGCCTTTTCCAGTGACGGTCCCGACGTAACTATCATTCTTGAGCCGAGTTCATTTGCTATAATCGTGGCAAGAGATGTTTTTCCCAGCCCAGGAGGGCCATGAAACAGACAATGATCCAGCGCTTCTCCTCTGGCTTTTGCAGCCTCTATAAAAAGTGCTAATTTTTCCTTTAGACTATTTTGCCCTATGAATTCAGAGAGAGTTTTGGGACGAAGGCTCTGCTCAAACTGCGCCTCACCTTCTTGAATTACAGGACAAAGATTATTCTCGTGTTGAAGTTCTTCCATCACATCATGCCTCTTAAAGTTTCTCTTAGTATTTCTTCCATCGGACGCCCTTTATTTATATCATCAATTCTTGGCTTCAAGGCATTGATAGCATCATTCCTTTTATAGCCAAAATTGACAAGGGCCTGTATCAATTCTTCGTGTACGGACATTTCTCCAACATATGCCACAGGACTTACTCCGCCCGAGCTTATTCCCATTTTATCTTTCAATTCCACGACCATTCTTTCTGCCGTCTTTTTTCCTATTCCAGGCACCCTGGACAACGCATCTATATCCCTGTTCACCATTATTCTTCTTAATTCATCAACGCTGTAGAATGATATTATGGAGAGTGCTGTTTTGGGACCGACTCCGCTAACGGAATACAGTATTTTGAAGCAGTTCCTTTCAGACGATGTCTCGAAACCATAAAGTGTAATAGATTCTTCTCTGACGACAGTATCTATGAACAATTTTATATGTGTTCCTACCTTGGCAAAGTAAGTAGCCGGAATTCTAACCGCATAACCTACTCCATTAACGTCTATTATTGCTTCCCCATTGGTTATATCAATCAAGCTGCCATTAAGTAATGCTATCATGCTCTGGCCACCATATTCCTTAAGGGTACTGTATTTAAATGACAGATGGAAACAGCGATAGCGTCAGTTGCATCAAAAGGTTTTATATCTTTTACACCCACAAGAATTCCGACCATCTGTGATACCTGTTCCTTTCCGGCAGCACCGTAACATGTGATCGCTTTCTTTATCTCTCTTGGGGAGTATTCAAAGACCTGAACGCCCATTTCTACAGCGGCAGCAATCGCAGCTCCCCTTCCCTGTCCAAGTTTTAATGCGCTCCTTGGATTAACAGCGGTGAACACATCCTCAATGGAAACAGCATCAACTTTATATTCAGTTATTTTTTGTTTTATGCAGGAGAATATCTTGCCAAGCCTGGAGCAAAGCGGTTCACTACTTGAAAGTCTTAGGACATCATAATGGATAAGTTTATAGCTGTTGCCGGAAGTCTCTACCACACCGACCCCCATTCTTACTGTACCCGGGTCTATACCCAAAACCCTCATTAAGCCCCCAAAAAATATAAATTCAAAACCCCTTTATATAATTACTCACTAGCCGCCGCTGCTAATTTATCCATCTCCGCATCGTCTATGTCAAAGTTAGCATGGACTTTTTGAACATCGTCATAATCTTCCAGCTTTTCTATGAATCTTATCATGGCTTCAGCCTCTGCTCCCGTAAGTTTAACCTTGGTCTGGGATATCATCGTGAGTTCGGCCGATTCTATCTTAATACCTTTTTTCTCTATCGCTGCACGGACATTCTCAAATGAATTAGGGTCCGTATAGATCGTAAAGGAATCTCCTTCTAACACTACGTCCTCGGCTCCAGAGTCAAGGGCTATCTCCATTAATGCATCCTCTGTGGTAGCACCCTTGGATATATATATCGCCCCTTTTTTCTTGAACATCCAGTTAACAGAGCCAGTTTCTCCCATGTTACCGCCGGCACGTGTAAATATATGTCTTAATTCAGAGACTGTTCTATTCTTGTTATCTGTCATGGCTTCAACCAATATAGCGGTACCGCCGGGGCCATAACCCTCGTAGGTTACTTCTTCAAAACTCATCCCACCGTCTAATTCCCCTGTGCCCTTTTTTATGGCTCTCGTGATATTATCGTTGGGCATATTTACTTCTTTTGCTGCTGCTATAGCTGTTCTAAGACGAGGATTCATAAGCGGATCTGCACCGCCGTTTTTTGCCGCAATACTTATTTCTTTGATTAACTTGGTAAATATCTTTCCGCGTTTTGCGTCTGCCGCTCCTTTTTTATGTTTAATTGAGCTCCACTTATTATGGCCGGACATATAAATCCCCCTATTTTATTATTCTCGTTCCCCTTGGTGCTTTAAAATTGAAGGTCCCCGCAGGAACGGTTTTGGTTAATCTGGTAAATGTCTTTACCTTAATAACAGTATTTGTGCCATTCAAATCTTTAAACTCGAAGCTGTCAATCGCAAAAACCGGTTCCTCTTTAAACCTAAGCACAGCCCATTCATAGCCTTTTTGTTTTGAGCCGTTAATCCTTAATTCTTTCAAGCCATTAGATGATGTTTTTAGAGATGAAACATCGTAATCAGTGTCAAATATAACGGATTCCACACCATCGTAATTACCCGTTTTTATAATAAGGGTCGGTTTATCCTCTTTTTCTTCCGCAGGAGTATATATCCACGTCTTTTTACCATTACTTATAACTTTACCACCCTGTTCCCCATAGATCTCCCATATAAAATTCCTTCTGGGCGAGTATAACAACGAGCCTTTTGATATTTTTGGCGTTTTAAGAAAAGTATAACGGCTCTCCTGCTCAAAGGTCATTTTAAAACCTTTATCTCCGCCTATTTTGCTCAGGATGGTCTCCTTGTTTGGGACGGATTGATCCGGCTTTGCAGGGCTCTGGGCAAAGACAAATGACGAAAGAATGAAAAATGAAACGAATATTTTTAAACGCATATCACCTACTGCTGTCCATCAATATCTCTCTTCTCCCCGATGATAATTCCGCGGAAACGACTCCGTTCTTCTCCATCTGTTCCATTATATTGGCAGCTCTGTTATATCCTATTCCAAGTCGCCTTTGTATATACGATATGGAAGTCTTTCTTGTCTCAACCACGATGTTAACAGCCTGATCATAGAGTTCATCCTCATCGCCATCTTCAAAATTCACTGCATCTTTTTCATCATTCGGTATCTGTATCCTGTAGTCCGGTGCTCCCTGCTCTTTTACAAAATCCACGACTCTTTTTACTTCTTCGTCGCTGACGAACGCTCCGTGCAATCTTTCAAGCCTTGCAGTACCCGGAGGAAGGAATAACATATCACCCATACCAAGAAGCTGTTCAGCTCCCATTGTATCCAGTATGGTCCTTGAATCTATTTTTGAAGCGACCTTGAAAGCTATCCTTGCAGGAAAGTTAGCCTTTATAAGACCGGTTATTACATCCACTGATGGTCGCTGTGTAGCAAGTATTAAATGAATGCCCGCAGCTCTTGCCATCTGGGCAAGACGGGTTATGGCGGACTCCACATCCTTTGAGCTGACCATCATAAGGTCCGCAAGTTCATCCACGATTATTATTATATAAGGCATCGGCTCATCGGCTTCAGCATTATAGGAAGTTATACTCCTTGCGTTCTTTGAGGCAAGTATGGTGTATCTGTCCATCATCTCTCTTACGGCCCATTTAAGAGCCTGTGCAGCCTTTGCCGCGTTTGTAACCACCGGATGCAGAAGATGCGGAATACCCTCGTAGGTAGAAAGTTCCAGCATCTTCGGATCTATCATTATCATGCGAACTTCTTTGGGTGAGAACTTATAAAGTATGGAACATATGAGTGAGTTAATGAAAACTGATTTTCCGGAGCCTGTGGAGCCTGCAACAAGAAGATGCGGCATCTTGGAAAGATCTTCAACATATGGAACACCCTCTGTGTCTTTTCCTATGGCCAGAGGTATTTTCTTTTCCGCCGTTTTAAACAGATTGGAATCAATAAGCTCTCTTATATAAACCGTCTCTCTTGCCTTATTCGGGACTTCTATACCTATGACCGATTTTCCGGGTATAGGTGCTATGACCCTGATACTGCCACACCCAAGCGCAAGGGCAAGATCATCGTTAAGATTAGCAACTTTGTTTATTTTAACACCGGGTGCAGGTTTAAATTCATACATGGTGATTACAGGGCCCGGAGATACCTCTACCACTTCTCCCTCAACATCAAAATCTCTTAATCTACTCTGTATTGCTGTCGCTGTCGCCTTAAGCTCAGAAAGGTCCTCTTTTGTCTTTGACTTTGGATGTTTGTTTAAAAGTTCAACGGATGGTAATTCATAGTCGTCATCAAAATCACGCTTTACGGTCTCCTCAAAATCATCATCTTCACCGATAAGTTTTTTTGTTTTCTGTTTTATTGCCGGAGTCTTTACTTTAAAATTCGTCGTCTTTGCATTAATTGTCTTTTCCGCGTTATCTATCAATTCATCATCCTGTGGAAAATCTTTCCTGTTGGTTTTGGATAATATCCATCCGACGAACCACGCAATACCTTTATATGCAATTATAGACGGAACTATTATTCCCTTATAAAAACCAACGGCTAGAATAGTCGTCCCAGTTGTAACAGATATGTTAATAAGATAAAAAAGTAATAACATGCTGACTGTGATGCCGATTATCGCCGTACCAACGTTACTCAGATATGGGGCTATAAGGAACGAGGATTTGGAGCCCAACATCCCACCGGCAGAGAAAGTAGCTCCTCCGTAGGTTATACTGCCGGCCAATAAGTGAAAAGTTATGGAAAGAAAAAAGACAAGAGCGACAATAACTCCACCCCTCAGGTAGGAAAAATCGGATTTCCCCGATGCAAAAAATATGAAGATGGCACTGAGTAGGAATGCGAATGGGATGGCAAAAGACGATATCCCGAATATTTGAAGAAGAAGATCAGAGCTATAGGATCCAAAAAGCCCCAACATGTTTTTAGTAGGTTCTATACTTCCGCTAACGGCTTTGGCATACGCAGAGGGATCAGAGTTGTCGGTAAGCGTGGTTACTGTTGTGTTGTTAAAGGATTGGTCCGTTGAGTTGTATGTCACCAGTGATAGGAATGTAAATATGGCCAATACTACGAACAGCACACCCATTATATCTTTTTTGGAAAATTCCATGGATTCAAAGCCCCCTGTTGGTAAGGGATAAGATACACCCCAATACTATTATTATAGACTGGAATCGGGTTTGGCGTCAATTGATTGCCGGAAGATCCGGACTTTCAATTAAGCCTTTTGTAAGTCAAATTTAAGCTAGCGAGATTTGCGCATGAAGAACCTGGAGGACTGATATTTACAGCTTTTGGAGGCTCCCGGCAGAGGAGATTACAAAAGATAGTAAATATAGTACGACAGGGATGAATAGCAAAACGAGGCGTCAATTACACATGCAAAAAGACTTACAAAAGACTTAATTGAAAGTCCATATTCCAGGCATTAATTTATTTCTGGTCTATATGTTCCGGCCTATAAGCCTTAGCTCCAAATAGATTATTTAAAAAATCTACAGGTACAGGGAATATTGTAGTTGTGTTATTTTCAACGGCTATCTCTGCCAATGTTTGTAAATATCTTAATTGGATGGCTGCAGGCTGAGTTGATATTATACCGGCCGCTTCTGCAAGTTTATATGATGCCTGAAGTTCCGCATCAGCTCCTATTATTTTTGCTCTTCTTTCTCTTTCTGCCTCTGCCTGTCTTGCTATGGCTCTCTGCATTTCTTTTGGAAGATCTATGTGTTTTACTTCCACGTTGGATATCTTTATGCCCCATGGATCGGTATGCTGGTCGAGTATGGATTGCAGATGATTATTGATCTTTTCTCTTAAACTCAGTAACTCATCCAATTCAGACTGTCCAAGGACTGACCTTAATGTCGTCTGGGCAAGCTGAGACGTAGCATAAAGAAAATCTTCAACCTCTATGATAGCCTTTTGCGGGTCCATTACCCTAAAATATACAACTGCATTAACCTTTATAGAGATATTGTCCTTGGTTATTACATCCTGAGGAGGCACATCAAGGACGACCGTTCTAAGACTGACTCTAACCATTTTATCCACAAAAGGAATAACGTAAATTATACCGGGACCTTTGTAGCCGATACATCTTCCGAGCCTGAATACCACACCTCTTTCATA
>JAPLFT010000068.1 GCA_026390535.1 Pseudomonadota bacterium | reverse complement strand
GAGTAGCTTTTCTACCATTTTCTCACGAGTTAAAATTGAAATATTTATACGAGATTGATCTAATTCTTTTTGTAAATTCACATAGTCAGCCTTCGCTCTCTGCCAGCCAGTTAGATATTCCTCCTTTTCTTTTCTTAAGGTTTTTATCTCAGGAACAACATCTCACGATATTTTGGGAGTCTCCACAGATAATCACGGGTGTTCTGCTCTATGGTGTTGGACAGAGCATGTATTTCGTCCATCAACGGTAACATCGTCGTAGAAAGGATGTCTGCCTGTTCCCAGCAATTTTCCAATTGTTTTGTCTTTTTATGCAATATTTCCAGTTTATCAACCTTTTCACAGAGTTCATTGGCAGTCTTTATTAAAAGTTCAGTGTTTTTTCCTCTCGCTGAGATATTACTACCTCTTGCGGCCAATTCTTCTTCAACAGAAGGCAGAACAAAAGTCTTTATCATATCTATTAAACAGCTTCCCTCTATTAACGTAGCCTTGGAGTAACGTTCAAGGACAACGTGCATTTTTGCATCAAGTTCCGTTTGGGTGTAGATCTTTCCTTCCACCAGGAATGAACAATTTTTCTTAAACCAGCTATAGGCCGCGATTGTATTCTTTAGTATAGGTAATCCTCTTTTTTCAGCCTCATTTTTCCATTCATCTGAATAGTTATTACCATCAAACAGTATCTTCTTAACCTCAGGCATTATTGAACATATTGTTTTGAACACGGCTGCTGAAACATCCTTCTCACTTTTTAATGCAGCTTCCAGCCTTGAACTTACATAGTCTATTCCATCGGCGATGACGGCATTTAAAATAGTCAATGGATAGCTTATGGATTGACCGGAACCTACTGATCTGAACTCAAATTTATTACCGGTGAAATCAAAAGGCGAGGTCCTGTTCCTATCACAGTCATCGAGTTTTATCTTTGGAAGATGAGCAAGTTCTATCGTCATCTGCAGTTCCTTCGGAGTTTTTCCGGCGTCCACTCCTTTTTCTATGTCCTCTAAAACTTTTTGCAACCTCTTACCTATAAATACGGACATTATTGCAGGAGGAGCTTCATTAGCGCCAAGTCTGTGATCATTGGAGTGAGAGGCTATTGATGCCCTTAGGGCTCCACCGTGAACAGCAATACCTTTTATTATAGACAGAAGGAACATTAAAAATTTGTAATTTTCCTGAGGAGAATCGGATGGATCTAAAAGATTATCACCGCTGTCTGTAGATATGGACCAGTTGAGATGTTTTCCCGAGCCGTTTATCTTTGAAAACGGCTTTTCATGGAACAATACTGCAAAATTATGTTTTTCGGCAACTTTCCTCATTACTTCCATGGTTAGTTGATTATGATCAGCGGCTATATTTGCTTCCTCAAATATCGGGGCGAACTCAAACTGCGACGGAGCAACCTCGTTATGCCTGGTCTTGCAGGGAATGCCAAGTCTGAAAAGCTCAAACTCCATATCCTGCATAAAAGCCATTACCCTTGGAGAGATTGCCCCAAAATAATGATCCTCCATCTCCTGTCCCTTTGGTGACCAGCCTCCTAAAAGTGTTCTGCCACAGAAAGTGAGATCTTCTCTTGCAATAAAGTAGGCCTTGTCTATCAAAAAATATTCCTGCTCGGCACCCACCGTTGTATGAATGTATTTTGTCTGTCCATCGCCTAATAAACTCAGAAGTTTTAAGGCGGATTTTTGTATCTGCAGGTTTGATCTTATTAACGGCGCCTTTAGATCAAGTGCTTCACCACGATAAGACATGAATACCGATGGTATGCAGAGAGTTTTTCCGTTTGGTGTTTCTATTAAAAATATTGGTGAAGTTGGATCCCACGCCGTATAGCCCCTTGCCTCAAAAGTACTTCTTGTCCCTCCGCTTGGAAAACTTGATGCGTCCGGTTCGCTCTGCATAAGCTGAAACGCCGAAAGTTTTGCTATCGGGGTTTTGTTGGAATCAAAACTGAAAAATGCATCATGTTTTTCAGCGGACAGATCCGTCATGGGTTGGAACCAATGTGTGAAATGTGTGGCACCCATTGATATAGCCCAATCTTTTGCGGCATTAGCCACAGCCTCAGCAGTTTCTTTTGATAAAAATTTATGATCTGTAATGCTGTCTATGAGGTCCTTATAACTGTGTTCGGGAAGCGTACGCTTCAACTTGTTATAACTTAATACATGCTCTCCGAATATTTCCTGGATGTTCTTGTTCCTGTTCTCCAGTATAAGGGGCCTTCTTTGTAATATGGTCTGTGTGGTGTAAGTTCTAATATTATCTATTTGCATTTAAGGAACCCCCAGATAATTATTTTATAAAGATTGATATTGCTCTTGCATACTCGCTTTCTACAAATGTTAAATCTGTTTTTTCTCCATTCTTCCAGTACGCAGCGATGTTCTTACTGGTTGTTAAGTTGTAATAATCTCCTACCACGTATACATTTCCGTTCTTAACGATTACTTGGTTAGCTTCTGAATTTGAGTGTGTGGTCATTCCATCCGGCAGATCTATGAGTTGTCCGTTTTTCCAATAACATGCAAATTTTGCCTCAGCAATTTTGTAATATCCGGCTATGTATATATCATTATTGCTATCGACGAATATTGAATTGGCTATTGATAAGCTTGCAGTGTTTGGAGTACTGAGTTTAGTCATGTCTCCATTCTTATAATAAACGGCAAAAAAGTTTAAACCATCTATGCTGTCCCCTGAAGCGTAAAAAACCCCGTCCTTTATATATATTGATTTTAATTCACCATGAACCGGCAAGGTATTCGCTGTCCCGTCTTTCCAATAAACCTGAGTTTCTTCATTACACCCGGCAATATAAACGCTCCCTTCTGATACGAATAGTGAATTAGCCCAACCTACGTCTATAGTAGTACTGCCGTTAAGAACAGTTAAAGTAGTGTTTTTCCAGGAGCCGGCTTTTGAAGTAGAAAGGGTACCGCCGCCATAAGGCACATCAACTGTTATTCGCCCAGACAGATAAAGATCGTTTCCTATGAGGCTTATTCCGTTAACCCAGCCATACAACTGGTCTAAAAGTGTTCTGGTCCCATTTTTCCAATAGCATGGGACAGAAGAACCTGCTTCGCCAACGCATGAACCGGCTACGTACACATTGTTATTGCTGTCTATGTAGATCGCTTCTGCATCTGCATTCTTTCCGCCGTTGTCCAGGTTTGTTTGAATACCGTTTTTCCAATACATAGCAACGCCGGCATTGTAACCGGTTATGTAAATATCTCCATCACTACCGGTTCCGCAGGAAGAAATAATAATCAGTATTAAAACCGAAATTAAATATTTCATAATTAATCTCCTTATCCGGATTGTTCAGAATCCTATCAATAAATACGATATTAATTAACTTAATTTTCTTGTTGTAAGTTTTTATTTTTTAATATAAACCCATATCGCCTTTAGAGAGCGGGAGTAGCTCAGTTGGCTAGAGCATCAGCCTTCCAAGCTGAGGGTCGCGGGTTCGAACCCCGTTTCCCGCTCCATTTTTTGTGGTTGGTGGTATATCAGTTTGAAGGCAAACTGCGTAAGGGCCTGGATAGCTCAGGCGGTAGAGCACTTCCTTGGTAAGGAAGAGGTCTCGGGTTCAAGTCCCGATCCAGGCTCCACTGTCTCTATCAATAATTAGGTTTGACAAATAATGTTTGCATAGATATTAAAATTGAAAAATAACTTTTCTAAGTTTGGAGGAAGAAATGGCAAAGCAGAAGTATGAGAGGACAAAACCGCATGTAAACGTAGGGACGATAGGGCACGTGGATCATGGCAAGACGACGCTTACAGCGGCGATAACAAAGGTACTGGCAGAGTCAGGCCTGGCGGCGTATACGTCATTTGACCAGATAGATAACGCTCCGGAAGAAAAAGAGCGCGGAATCACGATAGCGACGGCCCACGTAGAGTATTCTACTGCTAACCGTCACTATGCGCACGTAGATTGCCCGGGCCATGCGGATTATATTAAGAACATGATAACAGGAGCCGCCCAGATGGACGGAGCGATATTGGTTGTCAGCGCGGTAGACGGACCTATGCCCCAGACCAGAGAACATATTCTGTTAGCTCGTCAGGTAGGAGTTCCAGCGATGGTAGTATACCTGAACAAGGTAGACATGGTTGATGATCCGGAGTTACTGGAGTTAGTAGAATTGGAGTTAAGAGAATTGCTGAGCAAGTATGATTTTCCGGGAGACAGTATCCCTATCATCAGAGGCAGCGCATTGAAGGCTTTGGATGGAGATGCAAACGCGAAGAAGAGCATATTAGAGCTGATGGCGGCAGTAGATAGTTATATACCGACCCCCCAGAGAGATAAGGATAAGCCATTCTTGATGCCGGTGGAGGATGTTTTTTCTATTTCGGGTAGAGGAACAGTTGCAACAGGCAGGATAGAGAGAGGGCAGATCAAGGTAGGGGATGAGGTAGAGATAGTAGGAATAAAGCCTACATTGAAGACGGTAATCACCGGAGTGGAGATGTTCAGAAAGCTTCTTGATTACGGCGAAGCGGGGGACAACGTAGGATGTTTACTGAGAGGCACAAAGAGAGAGGAAATAGAGAGAGGCCAGGTTCTGGCTAAACCGGGCAGCATAACGCCACACACAAAGTTCAAGGCGCAGGTTTATATATTGAGCAAGGAAGAGGGTGGACGTCACACACCGTTCTTTAATGGATATAGGCCGCAGTTTTATTTTAGGACAACGGATGTTACTGGAGTAGCGACGTTACCTGCAGGAGTTGAGATGGTAATGCCTGGGGACAACGTAATGTTGGAGATAGAGTTGATATGTCCTATCGCAATGGAAAAAGAGTTGAGGTTTGCGATCAGAGAGGGTGGAAGAAC
>JAPLFT010000275.1 GCA_026390535.1 Pseudomonadota bacterium | reverse complement strand
GGATTTTATCTTTTTCTTTCTTGTAGGTGATGGTAGCTATAACTTCAAATCAAGACAGCATTGACTTATATGTTAAATATATGGTTATATTCAGTACACTGACTTATCCACTATTTTATCCCCAAGGGATGATATACTTATAGGTATATTTGTGTGGTGTGTCTGATTTCACAATTAAATGAAAATATCTATCCCAAAACTTAAAGCGATGATGAGATATTTCGCTACATTTACTGATCCACAGCTTTTAGGAAAGAAGAAGCTGATGAAGCTGTTCTATTTCTCTGATTTTACTCATGTTAAGAATTACGCATCTCCAATTACTTATGATAATTATGTTCATTTAGAGCATGGACCTATTCCGTCTACCATAATGAATCTTGTTAGTGCGGTGGAGAATGACCCTGATAATTCTTTACTTTCTGATTCCATATCTGTGATAACAAGAGATGGTTCATATTTAAAACAAATAGTTACTTCGAGTAAATTTTCAGATAGAGATTCTGAGTATTTTTCTAAAAGTGAATTGAGGATCCTTAAAGATGTTTGTGCAAGATTTAAGGATAAGAATGGAAAATTTATTGAGGAAGCCTCTCATAGAGATTCTGCATGGTCAGAAACCGAGGAATTAGAGAACATACCTTACATATTGGCGGTCGGAGATGATGATTGTAAGGTCACAGAGGAAGATATTAAGTTTGCAGTAGAGGCATTTAATAAATAAATGGAAAAAATTATTTTTGGAGATATTTTTAGACATAAAGATAAGCCGTATGTTTGGCTTGGATCTGATGGAGAGGTTATATTTGCCGCGCTGGTTTTAAATTATGATGAAACTAAGGCGTTACAGACTCTTCGTAAGAGATATGAGAAAATACCATCACATTCAATGAACGATAGTACTTTGTTATGTTATGTTGTTCTTCAAACTGAAAAGTATAAAGATCAAGCGGCTTCTTTAAATAGAACAGGTGATCATGGAATTGAGACAGGAATTGTGCCAGACGGCAGGCTTTGCGAGGAAGATGTAAAAAAGTTAAGAATGGAGATTTGCGAAGATAAGTCTATCCCCGAGAAATTGAAGAAAATTGTTAAACAGACAGTAAAATAATTAATCTTACTTTATTGTGACAGTTGCAGGATAGCAGGATAGGTAGTATAGCTTGATCCTCGTTGTACTGATTTTTCGGTTCCATAATACAAATATACCACCAAACTCGCGAATAATACTGTGTACAAACTCACAAACAAACTTTAAATCTCTTGCGGTACCGCAACCGTGCCCCTCGCGCTAATTAATTATTTTGCCCCTATTTGTCATAAATTCCCATAGTTATAGCGTCCAAATAAGTTATTACATTGTAGACTAAACACATAATGATGTAAGAAGGAACCCCTCGCTACCCTCTAGTCACCCTCTCGCTAGATAATCTATACAGGTTGCTAGTGGCATAAATATGGCTTAACAAAGCAATGCGCTATACAGAACCTCACGGAAAGGGAGGTATACAGCCCCTCAACCG
>JAPLFT010000233.1 GCA_026390535.1 Pseudomonadota bacterium | reverse complement strand
TATTTTTGTTTGTAAAAAAATAAAATGAAAAAGAAGATATTAATAGTTTCACATAGATGGCCGCCTAGGTATGGGGGGTTGCAAAATAGCGCATTTATGTATGCAGAAAGATTGGCAAGATTTTTTGATGTTGGTGTTTTTACTAGCTTAGAAAAAGGATATAAAAATATAATCCCAAGAAAAGTCAGTCTTATAGAGGGAAAGAGTTTTAATTTTTTATATAAATATTTGGGGATACCCCAACCGATATTTACGTTTAATGCAATTAAAAAATTAAAAGATGCTGTAAAAAATAATGATGTAATCCTCATCAATGATAGATATTATATTTCATCATTTTTTGCATATAAGTTTGCAAAAAGATATAACAAAAAGATAATTCTGTGGATACATACTCCAATTTTAGATTATAAATTTCCATTTTCTTTGTTTTATAAATTAAATAATTTTCTAACAAGAAACGTAGTATATAATTCTGATAAGATATATGCTGTATCCAATATGACGGGAGAAGTTATATCCAAATATTTCAAGATAAATAAAAATTTTGAAGTTTTGTATAGTCCAACAAAATTAGATGAGATAAGAAAGGTCAAAGAAATAAAAAGAAAGATTTTTACGGTTCTTTTTGTTGGAAGATTTGTGAGTAAAAAAGGAGTAATTCTTTTACCTGAGATAGCAAAAAGATTGCAGAAAGAGAAAATTAATTTGATAGCTATTGGAGATGGACCTGAATTTCAAAAAGTAAAAATGGAGAGTATAAATATTTCAAATTTACAATTATTGGGAAAGATTGTTGATAGAATAAAACTTATAAGATATTATAAGTCCTCACATTTATTTTTAATCCCTTCAAAACACGGAGAAGCTTTCCCTTTGGTTATTGGTGATGCTTTGGCTTGCGGATTACCAATTGTTTCAACAAAAGGAGGAACATATATAGAGATATTTGATAAAGATGTTGGTTATTTATGTGATACTTATTCTCCTGATGAGATAGCAGAAAAGATTATAAAAATAAAGAATGATAAAGAAAAATATAAATTCTTCTCAAAGAATGCGATTAATTTTGCTAAAGAAAATCTTGATCTGAACAAGAATATTATAAGATTAAAACTGTTAATAGATGATATAACATGAAAATATATAAAAATTGGGTCATATTTGCATATCTGATTCTTTTGTTATATTTTTGTTCTTTTTATGAATCTTCAATGTTTACATCTTTTTTAGTATTTCCCTTATTTTTTCTTATACCCTCCCTTGTAGGATATGCTTTATCCTCCTTATTAATAAAGAAAAAGGGACGGGATAACCTTCTCTTGTTTTTTTCTATTGGTTCAATATTCATATTATCCTATTGTTTTATCTTAAATCTTTTTAATATCTTTAATCTTTTTTTTGTATTGCCAATAATTATTATTTCTTTATTTTACTATTTGTTTACTAATCATAAAAAAAGCTTTGAAATAAGAATTCTAAGAAAAGAGACCATAATCCCTTTGGGGATAGGATTATCTCTTACCATCATTTTTAGGTCTTTTTCAAGATATCCATTACAATATGGATGGGATATATTCATGCATCTGTTTATAATAAAACAAATTTCTTCCAATTTATTTTATGTGCTTGCAAATTCATTCTCATCTAATTTTCTTTTATCTGCATATACTTCAATATTTCATTTATTAACTTCCTTAGTCACAAAGATAACGGGCATAGATCCTATAAATTTATTCTGGGTCGCACCATTTT